>JAEYWW010000311.1 GCA_023428805.1 Armatimonadota bacterium
GGCTTGTCGCTGTCGAACCCTCCTCCTCCAATCGCAAGAATCCGGCGTGGCATCTGCCTAGTCTAGCCCGGGTAAGGTTCTGTTCATGCTTTCTCGCCGCACGATGGCATGGTCGGCTTTCGCCCTCCTCGCCGCGATGAGCCAGGCGCAGCCCGCGCCCGATCCGCTCTCCGTCGAAACCTACATTGAGCCTTCCCGCGCGCTCAAAGACGCCGTTCTCGCTCCCTGGCATACGCATGTCAGCGCGACCAACATCAACCGCCAGCGTACGAAGTTCATCCACGTTGAAAGCGAGGGGATGCCGCGCATTGCAAATCTGGCGAAGCCATCCATCAACCTGGCAGGACTCCAGATTGATCAAAACGCCAATCGCGCCCGCGCCAACACGATGCGCCAAAACGTCGGCCTTGTCATCAAGTCGCTGGACGGAGGAAAGGATGTGCGCATCGAACTGCCCGGCGGTTCAAATCCTGGCACTCCGTACTGGTCACCCGACGGATCGCGCATTGCCTTCGTGAATCACATGGTTGATGGCAGCTACGTTTTTCTGGCCGATCCCAACAGCGGGCGTTGCTGGCGTTTGACGGCGCGGCCCCTGCTTGCCACCCGCGTGACGAATCTTGAGTGGACGGATGAAGGGCGTCAAATTGTGGCGGTCGTCATCCCAGCCGGGCGTGGTGCGGTTCCTCAGGCCGAGAAGTACCCGGCTGGCCCGCAGGTGAGGGTCAGCGATGCCAAGACCAAATCTTTGCGAACCTACGCCGACCTTCTGGAGAACCCGACCGAGCAGGCGATGGTGATCTACTACACCAGCGGGCAGCTTGCCCTCATCTCGGCGGCAAACGGAAACATCACCGAAGTGGGCGAACCGAAAATGTACTCGTCGCTCGACCCGGCGCCCGACGCAAAGTGGTTCATTGCCAGCTTCACCGAGACCCCATTCAGCTACCTTTTCCCTTACTCCAGCTTCCCAACACGCCAAATCATCATGGGTGCGGACGGAAAAGAGGCGGCGGAACTGAGCAAGCGGGGACTGCCGGGTTCCGGTGGCACCAGTGACCCCGATTCCTGGGCTGATGAAGATGATGAGCAGCGAGGACAGCGCGGTGGAGGAGGACAAGCCCCCGCTGCAGGGGGAGCGCAGAACCCCAACCGCGAGGAGCCCAAGCGCGGGCTTTCCTGGCGGTTCGATGGCGCGGGCCTTGGCTATATGCAGAAGTCGCCCCGCGACAAGGACGGCAAGCAGACCGACCGGATCATGCTCTGGAAGGCGCCCTTCACCAAGGACGATCACGAAGTGGTTTGGGAGAGTTCGACCGACATCGGCTCGCTCAACTACACCGCCGATGGCCGCGCCTTCATCACGCAGAGCATCGACGGACAGACCGTGATTTCGCTGATCGAACTGCGGCGGGGATCAACTCCGCAGAAGGTTCTTTCCTACAAGCCCGGCGACGACACGCCGAATCCCGGCAGCCTGGTCACCACAACGGGACCAAATGGAGGATCGGTCGTTCAACTCAGCTCCGACGGCAAATCGGCATATTTGAGCGGCGCGATCCAGCCCAAGGACCCCGCGAAGGAAGCTCCCCGCCCATTCCTCGACCGGCTGAATCTTGCGGATGGGAAAACCGAACGCATTTTTGAAAGTGCGGCGGACAAATATGAGACGGTGCAGCAGTTGGACGCCGATGCCAGGCGGCTTCTCATCAATCGCCAGTCGAGTTCCGTGCCGAACAACGTTTTTGTTCGTGAAGGCTCCGATGAGAAGCAGTTGACGAGCAACATCGACTACCTTCCGGAAGTCACTCAAGCCCGTCGTGAGCGGGTTCAAATCACCCGCGCCGACGGAATCAAATTCTGGGCGACGGTCACGCTTCCGAAGTACGTCGTGAGCGGCAAGGGCAAGAAGGCGATCTTCTGGTTCTATCCCAGCGAGGTCCGCGACCAGGCTGCGATCAACCGGGGCGCGCGGAGCGGAAACATCAATCTCTTCCGACGCCCATCCCCCTCCAGCCTCCATCTTCTGACGCTGGAAGGCTATATCGTGGTTGAACCGGATTGCCCGATTGTCGGACCCGCCGAGCGGCCCAATGACGGCTACATCCCGCAGCTCCGCAACAATCTGTCGGCGACCATCGACACACTGGAAGCCAAGGACCTCATCGACCGTCGGCTGCTCGCGATTGGCGGGCACAGCTACGGCGCGTTCAGCACGGCCCACGCAATGATCCAGACGCCGTACTTCAAGGCGGGGATCGCAGGCGACGGTAACTTCAATCGCTCCTTGACCCCGTTTGGATTCCAGGCTGAGCCGAGGTTGTTGTGGCAGGCGAGGGACGTGTACTTTGAGATGTCGCCGATCTTCATGGCCGACCGTCTCAGCGGCGCGCTGCTGATGTACCACGGCGCATGGGACCAGAACATGGGCACCGACCCGATCAACTCCCCCCGGATGTACGCCGCGCTCGAAGCTCTCGGCAAGCCGACCGCGATGTACATCTATCCCTACGAAGACCACGGCCAGATCGCCCTCGAATCGCGCCTCGATATGTGGGCCCGCTGGTCAGCCTGGCTCGACCGCTGGCTGGTCCTGCCAAAGGAATAATACGGCGAACGTCACTCCCCGCCTTTAGGGGAGTGACGTTCGCAAAGTCCTGCCTGCTTATCTTGCGCGTAGGATTTGCGTCGAGAAAGTTCGGACGTAGATTCCCGGCGGCTTTTCCAGACTACTCGCGTCCGAGGGTCAGCACTTCTTCCAATGAGGACTGGATGGCTTGTTCGGAGCGGTGGAGGTCTTCGAGCATTCCGCGCGTGATCTCTTCGGTGCGGGTGAGGATGGGGGAATCGAGGTAGTGCTCGGCCTGGTTGGCGACGAGGATCGAGCGGAGCGTGTCGATCTTCTGCGAGACCATTTCGTGGTGGGCGGCCATGCGCTTCTCATTTTTGGCGAGCTGCTGGATGATGCCGAGCTGGTCGCGTTTGGATTGGATCGACTGCTGCCGAATCTCCTTGACCACCGGATCGCTTTCGCGCTGAAGCTCTGCGGTCAGTTCATCAATCTCAAGCTGGATCGTCTCTGGTTTCGGAAAGCCCGAAAGCGATTCCCGAATCTTGATCAATTTCGGACGCACCCGCTCCAATGAATTCCAGAGTTCCGTCGCCGCCCGAAGAGACGTGTCGCGGAATGGTCGCAGCTCTTCGGCGGGGTCGAGCAGCGAGAGAAAGCTGCCGATGAAATCGCCCAATTCGGTCGAGTGAAACCCACCGGAAAACTTGTAGTCCAAGGTGTTGTTTTGGATCACGCTGTAAAGGAATCGATCCTGCATTTCCAGCCGCTTTTGGTGAAGATTGTAGGAGGCAAGTCCAAATGCCGCCGCCACTGCGAGGATGATGATTCCGATCAGGAATTGGCCGGCGATTGTGAAAGCGACTGCGATGACTCCAATGCCATAGGTGGCCATGAGGGCGTTGCTGGAGCTCTTGGCGAGTTCCTTCTGCTCGAACTCCGCCGGGTGCTCCTCCGTGAACTCCGCCAACCGCATTTCCGCGCGCTTGCGGAACCACTCGTCAATCGTTTGGTTGGTGCCTGCCGGGAAGAAATCCCGCACTGACTCCCAAGGATGCCCGTGCACAAGCAGGACAAACCGATGGGTCGGGTTGGAGTGGGGGGTTAGGGCGGACATCGAAGTGTTCAGGGATTATAGAACCTAAACTGATCGAGGGAAACTCCGACCCCGAGGAAACGCACCTCGAACGCGAATTGGCCTTCGACCACCACACCCTGCGCGGCTTCGGAGTTGTGGACGAATTCCCAACTTTCGCCCATCTGCCGGACGATGCCTGTGTGCCCGACCCACTTGTTCTCCTTGTTTTGGTAGCGGATGCAGAACACCTGCTCGGGAGCGGTTGCATACTGGGCGGGGATCATTTTGATGCCTTGCATCAGGTTCTGCTTCCAGATTTCGGCGGTGGTCCAGCGGCGCTTGATGCTCTTGCCCCGCGCCTTCATGTAGTCGGTGACGAACACGCTGCAGTCGTTCGGGCCAAGCTGGTATTTGCCTCCGCGTTGCTTGTATCTCAGGAATGCCGAATTGATGGCTTTGGAGAAGGTGGGCGCGGGACGGACTTCTTGGGCGATTGAACCCGCCGCGAGGGCGAGGATCAACAGGATCAGGAGGCCGCGCATATCAGCCGATACGCTCCACTCGGGTGCGGAGTTCGGTGTAGTCCTGGAAAGCGAACTGCGGCCCCTCGCGCCCCACACCGCTCTCCTTGACTCCTCCGTAAGGCATTCCGTCGATCCGCAGGCTTGGGGCATCGTTGATGATGACGCCGCCGGTTTCGATTTCGCGGAAGGCGCGGTCGGCCTCGGCCGGATTCCGGGTGAAGATCGAACTTTGGAGGCCGAATTTCGATTGGTTCACTTCTTTGATGGCTTGGTCCAAGTTCTTGATTGACCGCATCGTGGCAACCGGACCGAAAACTTCCTCGCACCCGAGTTGGGTGGTGCGAGGAACATTCTCCAACACGGTTGGTTCGATGACTTGCCCGACACGATTGCCGCCCGTTAGGAGGTTCGCTCCCGCCTTTTCGGCCTCCTCAATCCATTCCAAGACCCGATCAGCGTCTTCGCCTCGAATCATCGGCCCGCAGATGGTCTGCTCATCCATGGGATCGCCGTAGGGTGTGTTTTGGGCTTCGATTTTCAGGGCAGTACGAAAATCGTCATAGATATCCTCATGCACCAGGAGATGCTGAAGAGAGATGCAGACCTGGCCGGCGTAACCGAATGCCGAGGCGGCGCAGGATTTGGCGGTTTTGGCGATGTCGGCGCTCGGCATCACGATCGCGTGGGAGTCGCTGCCGAGTTCAAGCACGACCCGCTTGCGATACGCCTTCTCCTTCAATCTCCATCCAACCGACGCGCTCCCCGTGAAGCTGATCGCCTTGATCCGGTCGTCGAGAGCCGCCTTTTCAGCGAGCTTGCCGACGCAGTTGACGGCGTTGAAGACACCGGCTGGGCACCCGGCTTCGTGGATCAGGCGGGCGAGGGTGAGTGTTGATAGCGCGGCGTTGCTCGCTCCCTTGAGGACGACCGTGCACCCCGCCGCGATGGCGGGGGCGATTTTGTGGGCCGCGAGGTTGTAGGGCCAGTTCCAGGGCGTGATCGCGAGGACCGGACCGATGGGGAAGGGTTCGTAGGAAATGCGGACATCGGCACCCCGCTTGTCATAACTTGCCGGGAGAACACCACCTTGAGGCTGGGTGAGCAGATCCGCGCTCAGATCGAACGTGATCGCCATGCGGTCAACTTCGCCCAGCGCAAGCGTGATCGGTTTGCCCACTTCGAGCGCCATCACATCTGCGAGTTCGCGCCTCCTCTCGCGAATCATAAGACTGATGCGTCTTATGAGACTTATCCTCTCACTCAGTGGCGAACTGCTCCATTTCTCAAAAGCTTCGGATGCCGCGCTGAGGGCGGCGTCCACCTCGCTCCAACCCGCTTCGGCGACGGTTCCGACGAGCTTTCCGTCGTAGGGTGCGATGGCCTGACCTTTGCCAATCCCCTGATCGCAGGGCCCGCCGAAGAAGTGCCCGCCGATCAGAAGCTCGCCATGTCTCATGACGACATTGAACCCCGCCGCCCGTCTAAAATGAGGGGACATGGATCCGAACGTCAAGAAGAAGCTGATCTGCGCGCTGGACACAGGAGACGTTGACGAGGCGATCCAGTGGGTCCAGAAATTCAAGGATTACGTGGGCGCGTTCAAAGTCGGCCACGCTTTGACTTTGCCGGGCGGCTTGGATGTCCTGGAGAGACTGCGGGACGCGGGAGCGCATCGGATTTTTCTTGACCTCAAGTTCCACGACATTCCGAATTCCGTCGCCATCGGAGTCCGCGAGGCGGCGAAGCGCGGCGTCTGGATGATGACGATCCATCTTTCGGGTGGACCCGCCATGATTACCGCCGCAGTTGAAGAGGCGAGAAGCTTCGATGACATCGAACGCCCCCTGGTGGTCGGAGTTTCGGTCCTCACGTCCCTGAATCAGCACGTTTTGAGCGACTATCTGGGCGTGGACCGCACGATCAAGGAGCACATGATCGCCCTGAGTCAGCTTGGGGTGGATTGCGGGCTCGATGGCGTGGTCAGTTCGGTGCACGAGTGTCATGCAATCCGAATGGCCATCGGAAATGGCCTCATTGTCGTGCCGGGAATCAGAATGCCCGAAGGGCCGACAGAAGACCAAGTCAGGGTCGGTGACGCCTGCTCAGCCATCGCCTCGGGAGCGAACTATCTGGTGCTCGGACGTGCCCTCCACGCGCGCAAGAAGCCGGAAGAATCTCTCCGCCTGATCGGCCTGGATGTCTGAGATTCAGGACCGCCTGCTGGGGTGGTACCACCAGAACAAGCGCGAACTGCCCTGGCGGCAGACCCGCGACCCCTACGCGATCTGGGTCAGCGAGATCATGCTTCAGCAGACCACGGTCAAGGCGGTGATTCCGTTCTATGAGCGGTGGATGACGCGGTTTCCAACTGCTTCCTCCCTCGCTGAGGCTTCGATAGACGAGGTTTTGACCTATTGGCAGGGGCTGGGCTACTACCGCCGTTGCCGGATGCTTCACGCGGGGGCTCATTTTGTCCTTGAGAACGGATTTCCTTCAAGTGAACAGGAGTGGCGAAAAGTGCCGGGTGTGGGGGAATACACCGCTGCGGCCATCGCCTCCATCGCCCTAGGCGAGCGCGTTGCGCTGGTGGATGGCAATGTTGAACGGGTTTACGCACGACTGACCTGCGACGACTCGCAGAACCTCAAACCAGCGGCGTGGAAATGGGCGAGGGAAGTGCTGGCTGAGGATGCGGGAAGTTGGAATCAGGCTTTGATGGAGCTCGGCGCGACTGTTTGCATCCCGCGTGAGCCGCTCTGCTCGTCCTGCCCGGTGGCCGGGGGTTGCTGCGCATCTGCATCCGGTCGTCAGGCATCGCTGCCCATGCCAAAGCTCAAGCCGGAGTGGCGCGAGGTCACGCATTTCATCTGGATTCCAGTTGCGGATGGTCGAATCGGAATCCGCCAGATTCCGCCCGGCGAATGGTGGGAGGGAATGTGGGAGTTCGCCCGATCCTGCAACTTCGAGTCGCTTGGAGAACAACTGTGTCCGGAGTGGGTGGAGGATGTGGGGAGCTTTCGGCACGTCGTCACGCGGCACAAGATTCAGGCCGTTGTTTCGATTGCACGGAACTGCCAGGCGATAGGAGAGTTTCGCTGGGTTCTGCCCGAAGAACTGGATGATTACGCCATGCCAGCACCTCAACGTCGGGCGTGGAAAATGGCTTCTATCGTGATCTAGTGTCACTGCCAACGGAAGCCCGTAGCGCACTAGCCGCCATTCTCAAAGTCCGATTGCAGAGCGGCGAGCCGCTCACTCCGTAGCTCTGGCTAGCCAGAGCACTCCTGGCTCGCGCAGATTCAAATACCCCTGCCCGTACATCCAGAGCACGATGTACCAAACCCCGGTCAGGGCGACGCTTAGAAGCAAGGCAACAATGCTGATCCGAACAATGGCTAGTCCGTATCGACGCGCCAAGGCTTCCTGCTTCAGCACGCTCTCCCGTCGACGCTCCTTGCCTGCGGCAGAGTCAAATCCGAAAGTGCGTCGGCGGAGGATGCGGATTCGTGGACGGCGGAGGAACCAGAGCATGAGCCACCAGACCCTCCTCGCCAGCCAATCCGCGATCCAGATCATGTCTTCATCGGCAGAAACGCATCCGGCAGCACCAACGCTCCATCTTCATCCAGAAAATAGAGCGCGCCCGATGGCAGCGGCTTGGTGCCGCGCAGGATTTTGACCACCACCACGGACTCTCCCGTTGTTCTGAACTCGCCGCGATAGGGCGCGACGGGTTTGTGGGTGGGTTCGTGCTGGTCGTGGTAGCGGATGACGCGCTGGCCATCCACGCTCGCGACAACTCCCATGCCGAAGCTGGCGACCAGGCTGTATGTTCCCGGCTTCGGCAGCCGAACCCGAGCCCACAGAATCAGGGTCCCGGCGGAGTGCTT
>JAEYWW010000335.1 GCA_023428805.1 Armatimonadota bacterium
GGGAATGGTCGCGCCGCCACCCTCCCAAGCCGCCGCCATTCCCTGGTCCCCCATTGTGACGAGGACGCAGCCAACAGAGAGTTTATTGCGGGCTTCTTGAGCAGCCTTCAAGGCATGGTCAAGGTTCTGGGGGTCCCAGCCCACCAAGCCTTGGGTTTCGATCCGATTCAAGCTCACCAACCCGGCGCCACGGTAATAGGGCGCGCTCTTTGGCTTGGGGTTGGCAGCAGACGCCACACCCCTCTGAGAGGCCCGATCAAGCACGCGGACCGCAAGAGAGTCGGACAACACGCCCTTCAGATAGTCGCTCAAGATCAGGACATCCGCATCTTCCAGAGCATCTTCAACACAAGCAACGACCTCATTCTCGGTGGCCTCGTCGATCAGATGCGTCGATTCATGATCGACGCGCAGCACCTGGTGGGATTGATTGGCGATGATGCGGGTCTTGCGGGTGGTGATCCGGGTTGGATCGGAGACCAGGTGAAAGTCGACGTCCTGCAGCTCCGCCAGAGACGCCCTGAGCGCGGATGCGCCATCGTCTTCGCCGACCACTCCGATCAGGGTGATTTGACCGCCGAAAGCGGCGGCATTCTTCGCCACATTGGCCGCTCCTCCCGGCACCGCCCGGGTTTCGTTGCGGGCAACGACAGGGACGGGAGCCTCGGGGCTGATGCGGGTGATCGTGCCGAAAATGTACTCATCAAGCATGATGTCGCCGACGACGACGACCCTCAAGCCAGAAAGAGACGATGTGATCTCCCCAACGGTCACGCCGCAGTCTCCTGGAGGGGGAGCGCGGGGGCTGATCTTCGCCTTCCGATGAAGAGCCCGATGCCGACGAGGACCAGCAGGAGGGCCATGCCCTGCCCGGTGGTGAAGGGCAGGGAACCGACAGTATCGACCACGTAGACTTCCTTGCCGTTGACGATCTCAGGTTCTCCCGCCCGCCAGAACTCGTAGATGAACCGCGACGTGCCGTAGGCGATGACCGCGATCGCGAAGGATTGACCGCTGGCGAATTTGCGGCCCTTCTCAATTGCGGCGACCACCCCCGCGAACGCCAGGCACATCAAGGTGTCAAATGCCTGTGAAGCCATGAAGCGACCGGCATTATAGAACTCGTGCTTATGGTTCTCCGCATAAAGCGTGACGCAATACCATTCGGTTCCCGGAGGGCCATAACAGCAGCCGTTCATCAGGCACCCTACTCTGCCGATGGCGTGAGCGACCAAGACGGGTACTCCGACCGTGTCCAGAAACGCCCAGCGGTCCACCTTGTGGATATGCGACCAGATCCAGAAGCCGATGAATCCAAAGATCATGCCGCCAAAGCTGGTCAAGCCCGCGAATTGCGCGCTGAAAAGCTCATTGGTGTTCTGCGAGTAGTACGACCAGTTCTGGCCGATGTACATGATGCGCGCGCCAAAGATGCCGGGGATCAGCATCCAGAAGAGGGCGTCGTAGAGCTTGTCCGGGTGGATGCCGAATTTGGGAGCGCGCTTGCGCGAAAGCCAAAGCGCCAGCACGACCCCAATCATCAGCAGCACGCCGTAGGATCGAACGGGGAAGTTCAGGCCGGGAAAGGTGAAAAGAACCGGGTGCATGGCGTCGGCGGGAAAAGGCTACCCTGTTCTCCTAAAGGCTCCGGAAGCGGCCCAGCATCTGGTCCATCCTGCCAATTGCGTCCCGGGCTTCGGAGGTTTTTCCTGCTTCGCTGTAGAGCCGGATCACCTCCGACCAAGCATTCTTCACGTGAAAAGGTTTAGCGGCCATAAATCCCTTCCCGGCGTCAGAATCAGGATTGATTTTGACGAGATTGTGCTGAGCGATGGCGTCTTCCAGCAGCTTGGCCAATTCGACATCCTGACCCTTTCCTTTCCCCTCGGGGACGATCTCCAAGAGAACAGCGGGGAGGATGGGAGCTTTTTCTTCAGGCGGCGCGTCGAAGACCGACCTCGCGGCCTCGATGGCTCCTTTGACATCGCCCAGATGGGCAATGGCTCGCGCGTAGCGCAGGTTGTCATTCACCTTCCGGTCTTCAGTTCTTGCGGCCTTGCGGGCGATGTCGAAGAGGTCCGCCGCCTTCTTCCAATCCCCGGCATCGCGATAGAGATCGCCATACTCCCAGGCATTATCTGGAGTGATGTCGGAATCCGACACATTCTCAAGAAGCTGCTTGGTGGCCTGCTGAACCCGCGAGATGACATCGCTGGGCGAAATTTCTCGCTTCGCGGCCCGGCGCTCCAAGTTCTGCCGGAGGTCGAGCATGTTCCGCTTCATCTGGGTTGGGTTCTGCTCGATTTCCCCAACTGCGTTCGGATCGGTCAACTGCCTCGATTGACAGCCGACCAGAACAACCAAGCCCAGGAGGCTAACCGTCGAGATGTTGATGACGCGCATTGTCGAAGAATGGGTCGCGGTAGATTTCCGTGCCCACGAAGGTCAGAACGGCCTTGCCCTGCAGTTGGGTTCCGTGGAAGGGACTATTCTTGCCCTTGCTGAACGTGCGGTTGACATCGAAAGTCCACTCGACGTTGGGGTCGATGACGGTGATCTGCGCCACCGGAGTTGCCGAAGGCTTCAATGTTCCGGCTTCCAGCCGCAGGATGTCCGCCGGGGCCGTGCTCAGCTTGCGGATTGTCTCCAACGGGCTCAGGATGCCCTTCTGAGTGGCGAAGGTGAGGGTTGCGCCCAGGGTTGATTCGAGTCCCGCCATTCCAAAAGGAGCCTCTTCAAATGGGGTGTTGACTTCGTAGGGGGCGTAAGGTGAATGATCGCTGGCGATCGCATCGATAGTGCCGTCGTTGAGAGCTTGGAGGAGCAGATCGACGTCCACTTCGGTGCGGAGAGGCGGCGTGGTTTTGAAGTTCGGGTCGAACTCGCCCACCGCGTCTTCGGTCAGCGCGAAATGGTGCGGACACACCTCGCAGGTCACGGGAGCGCCCAGATATTTGAATTGACGGACCATTTCCACTCCACCCCAGGTGGAGACTCGGAGGATGTGAAGGCGGCAGCCTGTGTTCAGCGCGAGCACACAGTTCCGCATGATCATGATCTCCTCCGCGCTGCGGGGGATGCCTTTGAGGCCGAGCATCGCGCTGATTGCTCCGTCATTCAAGGCTCCTCCTTTGCTGAGCGACAAATCCTCGCAGTGGGCCATCACGGGCAGATCAAGCTGCAGGCAATGCTGCATTGCCCGCATCATGACGCTCGAATCCTGAATCGGCCCGCCCTCGTCGCTTGCGGCGACGATTCCCGCCTTTTTGAGGCTGGCCAGATTGGTGATCGTTTCTCCAGATTGTCCCTTGGTGAGAGCGCCGACGCAGGCCACAAAAACGCCGCCCGCGTCGGGTGCGGAAGCCTTGTCCAGAATGAAGTCGATCAGCGCGCCCGTATCGAGGGCGGGGGCGGTGTTTGGCATGCAGCAGATCGTGGTGAATCCGCCCGCCGCCGCCGCTTGGGTGCCCGATTTGATGGTCTCGCGGTGCTCCTGGCCGGGTTCGCGCAGATGAACGTGCATGTCCACAAGCCCGGGAGAGATCCAGAGTCCGGAGCAGTCGTAGATTTCGTCTGCCCCCGCCTCGTGAACATCCTGTCCAACCTCGACGATCTGGTCATTTTCGATGACCACGGAGCCGACAATGTCCAAGTCCTGCGAGGGATCAAGGATGCGTCCATTGCGCAGAACTTTCTTCATTCTCCAGCCTCCTGAGCGCCATCCAGCACCCAGTGAAGGGCCGCCATGCGGACAAACACGCCGTTGCTGATCTGATCGAGAATCGCGCTGGCCGGACCATCAGCGGTGACATCGTCGACTTCAATTCCGCGGTTCAGCGGGCCGGGATGCATGACGATGGCGTCGGGGGCCGCAGACTTCAAGGTTGTCCGGTTGATCTGGTAGCTCTTGGAATATTCATCCACTGAGCTGAGAAGCCCATCCAGCATCCGCTCTTTTTGAAGCCGCAGGCACATGACCACATCCGCATCTTCGATGCCCGTGCGCAGATCGTGATAGGTGCTGGCAGGGAGCTTGGCGGTGTAGGTCGGCAGAAGCGTCCTCGGCCCGACAAATCGGACCTCGGCTCCCAGCTTGCTGAGCAGCCAGGCATTGCTCCGGGCGACTCGGCTGTGGAGGACGTCGCCGACAATGGCGACTTTCAGGCCTTCGATCCTGCCCTTGCGCTCTGTGATTGTCAGAGCATCCCCGAGCGCCTGAGTCGGATGCGCGTGCTCTCCATCGCCTGCATTGATGAGCGGATTGCCGAAGTATCCCGCCGCATGCTGGGCCGAACCTGAGCAGGAATGGCGCATCACGACCGCTTCGAGGCCCTCATGCCGCAATGTCAAGATC
>JAEYWW010000376.1 GCA_023428805.1 Armatimonadota bacterium
AATTGACGGTGCGCCGAACCTTGCGCTGCTTGAGCCACACCTTCAGCCCGCTTGCTGTGAACGCGACCAGAGTCAGCCACAAACCCCCCATGACTTTGTGAGTTGCCGCCAGCAGAATCGCCCTGGCAACAAACGGGTCCTCGGCCCGGATGAATTGAGGCAGAACCGCAAGATAGAAGATCGCGACCTTCGGGTTCAGGACATTGCTGAGGAAGCCCTGCAGAAACCACGGACCCTTGCGGACCTCTTCATGTTCTTCCGGTTCGGTGTCCTTGTTGCGGAGCATCTTCCAGAGATGCGACCCTCCAAGCCAAATCATGTAGGCTGAACCCGCAAACTTAAAGATTTCGTAGGCGTGCGCCGCCTGACTGAGGATCAGCGAAACCCCGGTGATCGCCGCCAGTGCATGAACACCGCCGCCCGCAACCACGCCCGCCGATGTCAGCAGACCCGCACTTCGCCCCGCTCTCATGGTGTTCCGCAGCACCAGCATCGTGTCCGCCCCCGGCGTGATCGCGAGCAGGAAAGCGAGCGCGAAATATGCGGCGTAGCTGGAGTCGAACACTTTGCGGTTTTACCGCCGTTGCCGCTCAAAAGCGATGCTTGTGGTGAGGGTTTAAACTCAGCGAGAAAGAGTCAGCTTGCTCTTCGCAAGTTCAGGCAGGGCATTGGAAGCCAAGTACGTTTTCCCTTCGTTCTTATCCGCAAGATAGCCATCAAAAAACGCCAATGACGCAGTTTGAACCCACATCAAGTGATCGGCGTTCGGGGCGTTGCGGCGCTCGTTGCGCAGGCCAGAAATTCCGCCGAGGCCGTGGTTTGCACCCTCGATCCAAACCAGAAATTTGTCTTTTGAGGATGAGTATTTGTAGGGGTCCTGACGTGATTCCGGCGTCACATCTCGATCCATCGTGCTCTTATCTTCGGTGCCGGAGATGACCATCATCGGCATGGTGACGGGCTTCCAAGATTCCTGCGTCAGCCCGCCCCCGATTCCCTGCGGCGACAGCATGAGGGCGCACTTGAATCGCTTGTCCGCGAAGCTCATGCGCCGCAGGCCGCCCAATTCTGTTGCGGCGATCAGCATGGTCGTGTGCGCTCCAAAGGAGTGTCCGGCCATCCCCAAACGGGTCAAGTCCATGCGTCCCTTGAGAGCGGGCTCCTGCTTTTCGAGTTCAGAAACTTGGTCAATGATCGCCGACACATCTTCCGGGCGGGAACGGAAGTGCTTCACAAATTCCGCCGACTGGCCTGCGAGATACTGCTTGCGCTGTTCCGCGCTCATGTACTCGAACGAATCCAGGTGAGTTGGTGCGAGGACGATATATCCGTTGCTGGCCCAGGAGTTCGCCAGCGGCGCACCGACATCCTTGCTGCCGCCCATGCCGTGGCTCAGAACGATGACCGGGCACTTCCCAGAGCCCTTTGGCCAGGTGGCCTTGATCTCGATGGGACGGTCACGGCCTTCCCTCGTGATGGAGGTATTGCGGTTGGTCGCCACTTCGTTCGGCCCGGTGATCGGCTTGTAGTCGATGCCAAGCGCATTCGCGACGAGGGCGGTGAGCGCGACCTGATAGTTCATGTCCCGGTGGGACGCCATTGGTCCCCCGGCGTTCACCGGAGGCCCATTTTGAATCCAGAACGCCGTCCTATAATCCCCACACAGGAGCCCTTTCGAGAGGCATCAGAGAAGATGAAAGTCAGCATTATCGGCGGCGGCGGCCGCGTCGGCGCGGACGCAGCGTTCGCCCTTCAACTCGGCGGAATTGTCAACCACATCGCGCTCGTGGACGTGAACCAGGACATGGCCGCGGGCGAGGCGCTCGATCTTCGCCACGGCGCGGCGTTCTGCGGCAACCAGGTCTTCACCAGCGGCGACTACGGCGCGGTCGAAGGCAGCGACTGCGTGGTCATCACCGCCGGGCTGCGCCGCAAGCCGGATGAGAGCCGACTCGATCTCATCAACCGGAACGTCGGCCTCTTCAAGGGCATCCTCGACGAAGTCAAGAAGGTCAAGCTGAACGACGGCGCGACCGTCCTGGTGGTCAGCAACCCGGTCGACATTCTCACCCACATGACCGTCGAGGCGGGCTTCCTTCCGGCCTCGCAGGTCATCGGTCTCGGCACGGTTCTCGACACCAGCCGCTTCCGCTCGCTCCTCGCCGATCACTTCAAGGTCGGCGCGGCCGACGTGAAGGCGCTGATCCTCGGCGAGCACGGCGACAGCATGGTGCCGATCTGGTCCAGCGCGACCATCGGCGGAGTGCATCTCTCCTCCATCCCCGGCTTCACCCAGGAGACCGGAGATGGCATCTTCCAGTTCACGAAGACCTCCGGCGCGGAAGTCATCCGCCAGAAGGGCGGCGCGGGTCGCGCTGTCGGCGTCTCCATCAAGGTCGTCGTCGAAGCGTTGTATTTCTACAACGGCTCCCTGCTCCCGGTCTCTGCCGCGCAGAATGGCAAGCTCGGCATCAGCGGAATCTCCCTCTCGCTGCCGACGGTGGTTGGGCGACATGGCGTTGTTGACATCTACGAGCCGGCCGTCTCCGATCACGAACGCGAACTGCTCCACAAGTCCGCCGAGAGCCTCAAAGCCACCTGGGCTCAGGTTCAGGGCTGAGCCTCTAGCAAAAGCAAATTACGGCCCTCCGATTTAGTCGGAGGGCCCTACTTTTGAGGAATCAGCTTAAATTTTCGCGGCTTTCTTCGTCCGCACACTCTCATACGCGGCCAAGGCAACCCGCGACGCCATCAGGCCGTCGTGCAGGGTGATGGAAGGCTCGCGCCCTTCCTCGACCGCACCGAGGAATTCTTCGACCATCATCGCATCGAAATCCGAACCCAGCCCAACTGTAAAGCGTTTTTCAGGCTCGGAGGTGTAGACCTCGAACCCGGCTCCAAAGAGATCACATTCCACCACTCCATTCTCTCCTGTGGCCTTCAGCGTCACATCGCCCCAGGTCCAGTAGTTCGGCGTGCGAGACCAACTTGAGTCCAGGGTGGCGAAGACTCCGCTCGGAAAGTTGATCGTCACCATCGCCGTATCGTCCCAGTCGCCGCCATACATATTGCTGCCGATCTGCGCGTAGACCGACTCAGGATCTTCTCCCAGAAGGCGGCGCAGAAGATCGGTGACATGAACAACGTGGTCGATCATCGCTCCGCCGCCGGACTTCGAAGGATCGATGAACCAACCCCCGGGGCATTTGCCGCGATTGGTCGTGACGAGGGCCAAAACCTTCCCGATCTCGCCCGAACCAACCCTCTGCTTCAAACGATGAAAGGCGGGGGAAAAGGGACAGGGAAACGCGGTCATGAAGGGAACTCCCGCCGCGCTGACAGCGCTTTCAATCCGCTGAACATGACTCGAACTCCCCGCGATCGGTTTTTCACAGAGGATCGCCTTGCCTGCTTTGGCCGCCATCTCAATATGCGTGGCATGGTGAAGGTTCTCGCTGCAGATCACCACCGCATCCGCGCGCGCCAAGACATCCTGGATCTGCGGGAAGTACTCCAGTTTTCTCTCCTGCGAGAAAGCCCGTCCCCTTTCCGCGTCGTCATCCCACACCCCGACAACTTCGGATCGGGGAGAATCCATGAAGCACCTGACAAAACTCGGCGCATGAACATGGGCCGTGCTGAGCACGGCGACGCGAATAGGCATATCCGAAGGATACACGCTGAACTCAGCAGGCGACAGGCTGCACCGCTTGGGAGGCGCAACGCCCTAATTTTCCAGAGTCCAGACCTCGAAGCCGTCGACTTGCTGAGCTGCCCGAGTTCCATCAGGGCGCGGATCCAGGTGATGGAGGAAAACATCGCTCATCGCAATGCCATTGCGCGGCGCGACGGCTTCGATGTGGGCCGCGACATCAATGACGCGGGTGAACTGCACCTCGCCCAACCCCGCCTGAACCTCGCCGCAGTGGAGCCCGATTCGAATGGCGAATTCGGAGCTGAGCTTGTTGCGGTCGCGGTTGAAATCAGGCATCGCGCTCAGAAGGTCGCGCGCGGCTCCGATCGCGGACGAACTGCTGGTGAAGCCAAGAACCGCTCCATCACCCGCCGTGGATTCCACTCGGCCGAGATGGGCCTCGGCGATCTTCGACACCAGCTCCTGATACGCGCGGAAGGTGTATTCGGCGACGAAAGGGTCGGCGTCCTTCTTCAGTGCGGTGCTTCCCGCGACATCCACGACAAGCACGAAGGTTTCCTGAACCCCGCCTCCCAACTGAAGCTCCAGCTCGAGCATTTCGGTCAGCAAGGCATCCGAGTCGTTCTGAGATCGGAGTCGAGAGCGTGTCGTGAAGTCCTCAAATCCCGCCGAACCCGCTCCAATGAGGGCGCAGACGAGCATCGCAACATATGAAAACACCAATTGCGGCAAGGGCATTTCCCGCATTCGTTCAGAGTTGGCAGGATTCAGACCCAATATCAACGGGAGAGCGTTGAAAACCATAAAGAGAATGGCCATGAGAACGCTCCTGAGCCAAGTGCGGGCGATATAGCCGAGGAGGATCAGCACGAAGAATTGGCCAAAACCAATGATGCTGAGAATCAGCAAAGCCTGAAGATCGTCCGGCGACATGCTGGAGGTGTTGCGCGCCAATGAGCCGTCAAACAATTCCTGAGGCGGGTTGAGAATGCGAAAAGCAGCCGTTTGGACAATGGCCGTAAACGTTGAAATCAGCACGCCCCAGAACCATGCATTGCTGCGGAGGCGGGCGACAAACACGCGGTAGCCAGAAGTCTTCTGAACCTGGAGAGGCGATTCGAGAAGCTGCCGTATCTGGAGCAGCCGCTCCAGCATGTCCTGCCGGGATGCCATGCGCTGCTCCCGCTGCCGCCGCTTCATCCAAGCCACGCCGCCGGCGATGGAGCAGAGCGCGCCGAGCGTGGACATCATTACTCCCAGCATGACGGCCGCCAGATAACCCAACTGACTGTTGCGGGACGTTCCCTCCAGCAGCGCATCAAGCGCGATGGCCGCGCCAACAACCACGCCGACCAGCAGTCCGTAGCGGGCACGACGGCTGAGCGCCGCCGCCAGCAGGGCGGCGAGAATCAAGGCAACGAAAAGCACAATGACAAGCCAGCCCCAAGATCCCGGAAGGAAATTGGGAGCGGTCATGATGCCCGCGAAAAGCACACCGCACCCAAGAATGCACCACCCAGGATGCGATTCGAGAAGCTGGAGCGACCGCCAAACACGACGCTGGGATCGCTTGCGGACATGAGTCCGGGCGGGCTGGGCCACCCGATGGATCGCCGAGCGAACGATGGCCTCGTCCAGGCCGAACTGACGCGCCAAAGCCGACGAATCCGCGTCCTCCAAGTTGGAGGCGCGCAAGTGTCGAAGAAGGCCCTGGATGTCTGCCATCGCGTCGGCCTAGATTATGCCCACAAGCCGGGCTCTGGCAAAGAAAGAACTTCCTCTCCCCACGGGGGAGAGGCCAGGTGAGGGGGATTTGAGTCTTCAGTCGATTTAGTTTCCATTCGGACTGAAGGCTGTATTGTTTGCACCCTCACCCAACCCTCTCCCCACGGGGGAGAGGCTGGGTGAGGGGGATTTGAGTCTTCAGTCGATTTGGGTTTCATTCGGACTGAAGCTCAAACTGGTTAGACCCTCACC
>JAEYWW010000024.1 GCA_023428805.1 Armatimonadota bacterium
GTGTAGAACACGCCGTCCTTCGTGGGAGATGCCGCCACACCGCTGCTTTCATTCACGCGGGGATCTGTGATTTTGGCGAAGCTGGACGGCTCCCCCCAGCCGCTCCCGGCGAGGACAAGTGTGGTCAAGAGAGCGGAGAGCATGGGTTGATTATAGAGCCTCAGGATTCGTTCGATTCCGCTGCTGGGTTTCATATGGTGAACCGCAGATGACGCAGTTTTTTCTGCGCAGATTTACACAGATGGAGTCAGGTGCTCCAACCCTTCGGGGGGCTTAACTGAGGTGTTCGCCGCCAACCTCCAATGAAGCGCTAGGAAGCCGCCATGGCCAGTGGGGTGAGTTTGCGGCGGGGGAGGTCCATGTTGACGTCGTCGCGGACGATCTCGTGGTAGAGGGAATCGCGTTCGATGGGTTCGCGGCCCGCTTCGCGGATCATGGCGCACATGTTGGTGTAGGTCAACACCTGCTTCTTGTTGCCGAATTCGCCTTCCTTATAGGTGATCTCGTACTCGTGGACCAGGCCGTCGGTGTCGTCCGCGCCATACCAGAGTGATGCTTGGGTGACTTCTGGCGAGTTCATGATCCAGAAGCTCTTGATGTGCTCGAAGTTGTCGAGCATCAGGCGGCTGATCGCGATGTTGCGGAGGTCCATGTAGCCGGTCAGGGTTTTGATGTCGGCCAGTTCGGTCTCTTCGGGGTGGAAGCTGAGCGGGGTGAAGGTGAGGAAGTGTCCGGTTTCATCCTGCAGCTCGCGGAGCTGGACGAAGTGGGACACGCGCTCTTCGGTCGTCTCGATGTGGCCATAGAGCATTGTCGCGTATTGCTTGAGGCCAAGCTTGGCGGCCGCACGGGCGGTCGCCTTCCATTCCTCGCCTCCCAGCTTGCGCCCGAAGAGAGATTGGTGGACACGGTCGGAGAGGACTTCGATTCCGCCGCCGGGGAGCGAATCAAGCCCCGCTTCCATGAGGTCGCTCAGCGCCTGTTCGATGGAGACCTTGCCGACGCGGGCGATCTGCTCGATTTCCACGGCGGTGAAGGCCTTGACGTGGGTGCCGGGGAGAACTTCCTTCACCGCGCGGCAGAGGTCCATGTAGTACTGGTAGGGAAGGCGGGGGTTGATTCCGCCGACCATGTGGACTTCGGTGATGTCCACATCGCGGTGCCATTCCAGACGCCGCTTGACCTCTTCGATGGACATTTCGTAGGGAGTCGGACCGCCTTTCTTCGCATAGAAAGAGCAGAACTTGCAGAATTTGTTGCAGATGTTGGTGTAGTTGATGTGCTGGTTGCGCACGAAGTAGGTGCGCTTGCCGTGTCGCCGTTCGCGGATGATGTTCGCCATGTAGGCGACTCCGGTCAGGTTGGGCGTCTCGAAGAGCCGGACGCCATCCTCGAAGCTGAGCCGTGTGCCCTCGTCCACCTTGCGGTAGATGTCCATCAGCTCCTGGCCGACGATTCTTTCCGGGGCGATTGGCATGGCTTTGTTCTTCCTGCAAGTTTCAAAGAAAACTGAAACTTGCTTCATTATGACGCAGGTTTAGTCTGGGATGTCTCGGAAAGGGGACCCCCTGGAGTTCACTTTTGAAAGTCTATGTCAGAATGACCTGCCTCCGATCACACGGAGGTGTTTTCGGGCCGATAGGTTAGGGTTATCGGAAAAGCGGGTGTCGAAACCCGCCAGACGCAAGTCTGTTATCCCTGATCGACCAACTTGCCCGAATTCTCATCGCACTCATTTATTACAAAAATAGTCCACAATATGAACAAATGAATGTTCTGATTTTGGGCGGGACGCAGTTTGTGGGGCGGCACATGGTGGAGGAGGCTCTCCGCCGTGGACATTCGGTGACTCTGTTCCACCGAGGCAAGACGGGTGCGGGGCTGTTCGCGGGGGATTCCCGGGTCGCGCATATTCTCGGAGATCGTGCGGGCGACCATTCGGAACTGTCGAGTGGAAGCTGGGATGCGGTGGTTGATTGCTCAGCGTATGAAACAGGCGCCGTCGAGCGGGCCTGCCGGGTTTTGAAGGATCGGGTTGGCGCCTATGCGTTCGTCAGCACGATCAGCGTCTACGCTCCGGCTCTTCATGCGGACGAAAACTCCCCACTTGAGAAGCTTCCCGAAGGGGTCGCTTCGGATGTTTATGACCGCGAGTATTACGGAGCTTTGAAAGCCCTGTGCGAAGACGTGGTCACGTCGCATTTTCCCGACAACTCCCTCAACTTGCGGCTGGGGCTGCAGATTGGCGCGTATGACCACACGGACCGGTTTGGAGACTGGATTGAGCGCATCGGGCGGCGATCTCAAGTCATTGTTCCGGGCGGCAGTCCGATGACCTGGCAGCAGATTGATGCTCAAGACACCGCAAGATTCACCCTTGAGTGCCTGGAGAACAAGGTTTACGGAACCTACAACTTGACGGGCGAGCCCGCCCCGATGATCGAATTTCTGGACGGAATCCGCCAGGTCGCCCATCCCGGATGCGAGTTCGTGGAGAAATCCCCGGAATGGCTTCAGGAGCAGGGCATCGAGCCTTGGGGAGAACTGACACTCTGGCTGCGCGAAGAGGACCGGGACAAGCTGCCGATCACCGACATCTCTCGGGCGAAATCAGTTGGACTTCAATTCCGTCCGCTCTCCGAGACGGTGAATGATGCATGGACTTGGCTGCAGACCCTGGATGCATGCAGGGTGCGGCGCGGTGGTTTGATCTCGGAAAAGGAAGATCAACTCCTCGCTTTGTAACGAAGAGGGACATCTCCCGTAAAATCTAGTTTGATGCGGCAGTTCTCCCAGCGCGAGATGAGCGAGATCCTGCGGCTCGCCGCCGAGACAGAGGAGAAGGGTGTCCCCACGGACTCCACCTATAGTCTCGAAGAGATTCAGCGGGTCGCGGGCGAGGTCGGCATGGATCCAGCCCGGATCGCTTTTGCCGCCGCACAACTCGATCAGAAGAAGCTGTCGGGCTTGAGCAGGAAGAAGTGGCACCATGCCTTTTCCATCCCGATTGATGGGCCGCCTCAGCCGGATGTCTGGGAGCAGATGGTCCGGGAAATGCGGACCATGACCGGAACCAACGGGGAAGTTCGGGAAACGGCGAGCGGCAATCGCGAGTGGACGGGGAACAGCAACGGCAACAACTTTGTCGTGACTTTTCATCAGGCAGGGTCCAATCCGCACCTTTACGTGAGTTCGGATCGGTCTGGAACTGAGGCGATCCTGTGGACGATCGGCCTGACAATAGGGTTCCTCGGGCTGATCGCGGCGAGCGGGGCTGCGTTTGACAAGCAGGGACTGAGTGGAATGGAAGCCGCCGTGATCACCGCCTCAAGCGTGGTGTATGGGGGCGGCTTGTGGGCGACTTTCCGAATGGTTCGGGAATCGGGCAGGAAAAAACTGGCGGCTCTTGCTGATCGATTTCAAGACCTCTGCAGACGCCCGATCTCATCATCGACTCCCGTTTTGGTCGAAGAAGAGATCGAGCTTCGGCACTAGAGTCGGGGATCGACGGGTTCGCTTTCGAGGGCCAGCACTCCGAATACGCATTCGTG
>JAEYWW010000193.1 GCA_023428805.1 Armatimonadota bacterium
CAACAGGAGCCATTTTGTCGGAGCCCTGCGGCAGCATCATGGGCGCCCAGATCTGGGAGAGAACCAAGGCCGCTCCCGGGATCAAAATCAAAAGCCCAGCGGTTTCTTCGGACCAGAAGAGATAGGCCGCGCCGAAGGATGCGGCCAGGCCGCCGAACAGGAGTGCCTGCCCCCAAATGGAGGCGTTCTTGGCGATGATTTCGGCGTCGGCATCGGCGCCGGCAAAAAGGGTGTAGACGAGGAAGGCGAGGCCGATGACAGCGGCGGCGGTCCCCAAGCTGAAGCACAGCTTGGCGAGCCCTTCCAGGAAGACGGCGAACCCTTCGCCTGATCCTCCCTTGATCTCCTTCCCGTCCTTTGCCATCTCCCCTCAATCACCCGGAGCCAAAAACCAGCTCAACTACTCTTGCTGACGCGTTCCAGGTAGGAACCGCTGCGTGTGTCCACCTTCAGCACATCACCCTCGTTGATGTGGAAGGGAACTTGGATCACCGCGCCGGTTTCCATCGTTGCCGGCTTCGTCGCGCCGCCGCTCACGGTGTCCCCTTTGATGCCGGGATCCGTCTGCGCGACTGCAAGCTCCACAAAGTTTGGCACTTCGTAGCCCAAAACTTCACCATCCGCGACAAGAGCCATCACTTCCATCTCCTCTTTCAAGAAGCGGGCCCCATCGCCAAACTGCTTTTCCGGCACCGACACCTGATCATATGTGTCTGTGTCCATCAAGGTCAGTTCACTGCCAGTTCGATAAAGGTACTGAAAAGTGACTTTTTCGACAAAGCAGGGATCGACTTTTTCGCCGGAGCGAAAGGTTTTCTCGATGGTGTTGCCCGTCTTCAGCTTGCGGAGCTTGGTGCGCACAAACGCGCCGCCCTTTCCGGGCTTGACGTGCTGAAATTCAATGATCTGGTGGACTTCGCCATCAATGTAGATGGCCATTCCGTTGCGGAAGTCGCTGGTGTCAATCGCCAAACTTTTCTTTCCTCTCTTAAGAGTTCGCTGATGGTATCACATTCGGGCTCCGTAAACTTACAGATACCCGCGCGGATTCACCGGTCGTCCCTTGATTCTCACTTCGAAGTGAAGGTGGGGGCCAGTTGAATGACCGGTTGAGCCGACTGATGCAATCTTCTGCCCGCGCGTGACCCTCTTTCCTTTTGAAACATGAAGCCGGCTGCAGTGACCGTAAAGGGTCGACATTCCACCGCCATGGTCGATGACGACCGTATTCCCGTACCCTCTCATCCAACCAGCCGTGATGACCACGCCTGGTGCGGCCGCCTTGATGGTTGTGCCTGTCGGAGCGGCGATGTCCATGCCGTTGTGCATCCGCTTCTTCTTCGTGATCGGATGGACGCGCATGCCAAACGGGCTTGAATTCCGTCCGCTTGTCGGCATCATCAATCGACCCTTATAAGGGGAGACGTATCCGCTGGAACCCTTGCGGAGAGAGTTTTGGTAGGCGGCAATCTGATTTTCAAGGGCCGCCGACTGTCGGTCGAGTTCGTCTAGCTCCCTCTCCAGGCTGGCGATATCTCCCTTGAGGTCGGTCAGAATCCCCTTCTTCTCGGCCATCGCCTCCTTCAATCGACTCTGCTCGTCCCGCTGTTTGCCTTCGAGTTGGGCGATCCGGGCGACGACTTTGTCCTGCTCCTTCTTGCGCTCGACGACGCGCTGCTTGAGGACTTTGGCCTCGTCGAAAAGAGACCGGTCGCGTGCGGCGATCTTTTCAAGAATCGACTTGCGTGAAGCAAGCGTCGCGATGTCCCTCGATCCGAGAAGCGACATATAGACCGAATCGCTCCCCTGCCGATGAATGGACCGCACACGGTTCTTGACCTGCTCCCGAACCGTGTCCAGACGCGCTTCCGCTTTGTTGAGATCGACGGAGATTTCCTTCTGCTTCACGCGGCTGGCTGCAAGCTGATCCTGAGTGTCCTCAAGAGCGCCGCCGATTTGCCCGAGCCAGTTGTCGACCTTCTGAATCTGCATGTTGACGTTGTGCTTCTCCGTCTTCGTCCCCTGCAGCTTTCTGACAATGTCCTTTCTGGACTTCTGCACGGTGTTGAGCTTCTTCTTGGCCTCATTCGCCTTCTTGGCGCTTTGACCAAAGGCGCTGAAAGCCAGAAGGAAGCAGGTCAGGATGGCAAGAACGTTTCTCATATCGTCTGGCTCCTCGGATCGCGCACGGCGAAGATCGAACAGACGAGGCCGTAAAGGGCACCCGCTGGTAAAAGATACAACAAAACGGCTCCGAATGGAACCACATCTAGCTTTGCGTTGACGGCGAGGTTTGGCACGACACGGGAAAGGATCATCAGGGTGAGCCAGAGGAACCCGCTCGCGACGACGCCACCGATCGCGCCCTGCAAGGTGCCCTCGATCATGAGTGGTCCCCAGATTGTGCCTCGCGTCGCTCCGACGAGCTGCATGATCATGATCTCGCGCCTGCGCGCCAGAATTGTCAGACGGATCGCGTTGTAGATCAGAATTCCGCCTGTGGCGAGCATGATGCTGCCGAGCACAAGGCTGATGATGTGCGCCTGGCCGACAATATTCTCGACCAGCTCCTTGTATTCGGATTTGTATTTGACGCCATCAGGCTCAACCGTCGAAATTTTCTGAATTTGATCGCCGACTTCCTTGGCGCGTTTGATGTTGGAGAGCGCGACCTCGAATTCGTCAGTCAGAGGATTCTCCGCGCCTTTGAGGTCCGAAACATCGATGTCTGGGTTCTCCGCGGCGAAGGTCTTCATCGCGTCCTCTTTGGAAATGAAACGGACGACGGTGACCCCGTCGATGCCCATGATCTTCCGTTCCGTCTCCTTGCGTTGATCCTGGGTGATGCCTGACTTGGCGAAGACGCGAATGCGAAAATCAGACTCAAGACCGCCGATCCATGCGTTGACCTTCATGTAGCCGTAACCGAGCCCGCCCAGCAGAAAAAGCGCCATCGCAACCGTGGTCACGGCGGCGAAGCTCATCCAGGTGTTGCGGCGGAGGGCGGTGAAGGCCTCGCTCATCAGGAATTCAAGGCGATCAAACATCCTGCGGCAGTTCCTCCACGTCGTATTGCCCGGTTTCCGCTGGCTGTGAATAGTCTTCGTACATATCCGCCTCGCGCTCATCGCCGGAAATCCGGCCGAATTCCAGCCGGATAATGCGCTTGCCAAATTTCTCGACGATCGGCATGTCATGGCTCGCGACGAGCACGGTCGTGCCCCGGAGATTCAACTGTTGAAGCAGCTCCATGAGCTCCTCGCTGTGGCTGGGGTCAAGGTTCGCCGTGGGCTCGTCGGCCAGCAGGAGCGGCGGATTGTTGATGAGTGCCCGGCCAATGGCGACGCGCTGCTGCTCGCCCTGGGAAAGCTGGTTGGGGAAGGCGTCGGCACGGTGGAGGATGTTGACGCGCTCCAGAATCTCCGGCACCGCACGCCTGACTTCCCGCCTGGTCTTCCCGACCGCTCGGAGCGCGTAGCCGACGTTCTCCCAAACGTTTTTGCGGGGAAGAAGGCCGAAATCTTGAGGGACAATTCCCATCTCGCGGCGAAGCAGGGGAATATCGTGGTCGTGGACGGTTGAAAGATCGCGCCCGCCGAGCAGAACGGTGCCCTTGGTGTGCTTGACCTGGCGTGTCAGAACCTTGAGAAGTGTGGTTTTTCCGGAGCCGGTCTGAC
>JAEYWW010000140.1 GCA_023428805.1 Armatimonadota bacterium
GCTTGAGGGCGCGGGCGGCATCGGCGACGGCCTGGTCCAACTCATCAAGCTCGCCCGTCACAGCACAGCGAACCGCCTGGAACGTGCGGGTCGCGGGATGAATTCTCTTGTCGCGCTTCGCGGCCGGGATCGCCGCCATCACGCAGTCCACCAAGTCCGAAGTGGTGCGGAGCGGCTTGGTCTTGCGCCGCTCCACGATCACCTGGGCGATCTTGCGCGCCCATCGCTCATCACCGTAGTTCCAGAGGATTTTTTCGATCTCAAATGCGGACATGCGGTTGAGCATCGCGCTGGCAGGCTCCCCACGAGACCGGTCCATGCGCATGTCGAGGGGTCCCTCCTCCCTGAATGTGAACCCCCGGGTCGAATCTTCCAGATGGGCGTTGTTCACGCCCAGGTCGAGCAGAATGCCGTCCGCGCCAATCTCGCGGCCCGCTTCCTTGCAATCCTTCTCGACCCATTCCTTCAACTCACGATAATCGGCGTGGTGGGCGCGAACTTCGACACCCTCTGCTTCTTTCAACCTTTCCTCTGCCCGGGCAAGCATCGCCTGATCCCAGTCGAGCGCGATGAGCAGACCACCGGGCTGGATTCTCTGCGCCATTTTCAAAGAGTGGCCCGCAAGGCCCAAGGTGCCATCCACCGCCACTCCACCGGGCTTCAGCGGAAGCGCCGCCAGCACTTCCTCCACCATCACCGAAACATGGTCAGGCGCGGCTGTCATTGGCTCCCTCCACCATGCGCTTGTAGGCTTCGCGCATCCTCTGCTGTCTCTCATCGCTCTTGGTCGCAGAGATGGCGCGCTGGGCTTCGTAGTCGGCCTTCGGCCAGACGAGAATTCGGTCAATCGCCCCCACCAGCACCACGCGATCTTTGATTCCTGCGGCGTGCCGGAGCTTGGCGGGAATGGTCAGGCGGCCCTGGCTGTCGCAGCTCAGCTTGCGATGAAGGGCTTCGGCCCACATCTGGGCGTATTCTTCACGCCCTTCATTGAGCACCGGCGACTGCTGGATTTCGAGAAGAATCTGCTTGACGGTCTCGCGCGGGTAGATGACGGCGCAGCCCTCTTTGTCGAGCCCCATGAAGAACGAATCGCCGAGGTTTTCGCGGTTGTCTTTGCCGATGACGACGCGTCCTTTATCATCGACCGAGGATTCTTCGTTCCCGGACAGGATTCGGTCAACTAAGCAATCGACGTCCCATGCCATGGCGACTCTAGGCGTAGGTGGCTGGATTCAAAAGGACCGGCGCCATCCTTGGCTTTCCGGCCCTTAAGCTTTTCCGGACACCCCGCCCGAAAGGTCTTGCTTTGCCTTGTCCCTGGCCTCGCTCCACCTGGCATCCATTATAACTCCACATACCCTCCACCAATGCAATGGATGGACCGATTTTTTTGCATTTTTTTGCCCTCTTATCAATTAAGTATTTCTTTGTCTACCTATAACTTGCATTCTTGCCGTCGTTGTCTAGCATCACGATATGATTGCCCTTCCTATGCCGCCTCCACAAGTCCTCCACAACAAGGAATCCATCCCCAAAATCTGTCCGCTCACCGTTTGATGGGCGCAGGCGCAGGCAGAAAATTAGGGCAACTTAGCGACCGCTCTAAACTTGCCTGCGAATATCTTGCCCCCCTGCACTGCAGACCAGCATCATCGATCCGATGAAACCTGCTGTTCATTCCATCGTCATCGGCACGTGCGCGATCGCCGCCCTGCTTGCCATCTTCCCCGCTTCCGCCGCACAAAAGGCGTCCAACCAAAAGCCCACGACATACGATCTCCGCACGGCGCTGGGCAAAGATCAGGACGCCTATGCGAAAGCCTTCAAGACCAAATTCAAGGAGGAGGTCGAAGAGGTGCCCGACACCGTGGCGGGACGAAGGTACACGCACGCAGAGCTCGAGTCTCTCCCGATGCGCAAGAACTATTCGTGGACTGCGGAGATTGAGAAATTCGGCACGGTGCACCTGGGCCGAAACAGCAATGACAAGTACGTCAAATATGTCTCCATCGTGTTTGAAGCCTCTGCAGTCAACACGGGCGCGATCGCGTTGAGCAAGGTGGGAATCCCGTCCAAGGGTGTGAAATTAGAACCAGATGAGGATGGCGGCTTTGGCTTTGAGATCAAACAGAACAACAAGACTTGGACTGGCTGGTTCATTCCCAAGCATCCAGATTTGGACGACAAGCCCAATCTGCAGCTTTGGCCCGAAGACTGACAGGCTCTGTTCGGGCGGGAGGCCGCACTTCCGTCCGAACAACCTTCAGGAATTTGTCCCGCTGAGTTGTGATATGGTTGGTCAAGAGGAATGACACCCCAGCCGAAGAAGCGCAACCGGGCGGTTCGATTGACTCCGACGGGTTTGGCGCAGCTTGAGAACGCGATAGCGGCCAGATGGGCGGAGTCGGGCCAGCAGCGCAAATTGACCCGGGAGATCCAGGCCGACTACCTGGGTGTGGCCGAAAAAACGGTCAGCCAAATCCTCTCGTGCAGGGGAGTTGACCGCTCCACTTTGAAGCATGCTTTTGCACGCTTGAAAATCGACTGGAGCGACAGCTACTGCGAACTGGTGCAGGAGGAGAGCCAGCTTGAGCCACCCACAACACCCCATCGCCCTCGATGGCACCGTTGGGTGGCATTCCTGTGTGCAGGCTTCGTCTTGGGCGGGGTGTTCGCGGCTCAACGGCTGAGTTCCACGGACATCAACCAGGGACTGCAGCCGCGGCAAATCGATTTCAAGCAGCTCTTGAACAGAGGCACGGACCTCTACAACAGAGGTCGGTACAAAGAATCAGAACAACTCCTGACCCGGGCCGCTGGCATCGCCCGAGAATGGCAGGACGCAGGCGACTATGCCAGCGCGCTCCGAATGCTCGGCGACGTCAATCGCGCTCAGGGTCGATTGACTGCGGCGGAAGGGTATTACCGCAAATCGCTGAAGTACCGCGAGGAATTCTCGGTCCCATCCTCGCAGCCCTCCCTGCATGAGGCTCTCGGGGTGTAGTTGACGCAACAGGCCAGATACTCCGAGGCCAAACAGCACTTCAACATTGCTCTGCAGGGATTTGTGGAAGCCAAAGACCCGACCGGCATCGCCATGACCCAACGCAACCTCGGAACCGCCTGCTTCATAACAGGCGACCTTGATGCGGCCTCTTCCTGGCTTGCCTCCGCTTTGGCGACCATCGAAAATCAGGGCAAGCCCGACTTGGAGCACGACATTCAGGCGCGGAATGCGCTGGTCATCTCCGCGCGGGGAGACACAGCCAAAGCCAGAAAGGTGCTCCAGGAGTGCCTCGCATACTGGAATGAGCAGAATCATCCCCGCTGGCCAGTGGAGACAAAGCTGCAGCTTGCCATCGTGGAGCGCGACGCCAACCGTCTGCCCGAAGCGCGGAAGCTGCTCGAAGAATGCAGCGCGGCCTTTGCGCGGATCGGTGATCTGGCCAACAAGCAGGAGGCCGATCAACTGCTTGCTCAAATCAAGTTGAAGAGCCCCTCATCCGGTGGGACGAGAGGCTCTTCAACTGATCGCGAGTGAACTTACGCCAGCGCTTCTTTGACGAGGGCGCGGAAGGCGTCCATGTCGGCGATGGCGAGTTCGGAGAGCATCTTGCGGTTGACCTGGATGCCCTTTGAGTTCAGCCCGTGGATCAACTGGCTGTACTTGCAGTCGCACTGGCCGCAGGCGGCGCTGATGCGTGCGATCCACTGGCGGCGAAAATCGCGCTTCTTGGCGCGGCGGTCGCGGAATGCGTACTGACCGCTCTTGAGCACCTGCTCATGAGCGTTCTTGAAGACTTTGCTCTTTCTCTGGAAATAGCCCTTTGCCTTGCCGAGCAGCTTCTTGTGCCGCTTGTGGCGCATCAGGCCTCTTTTAACTCTTGCCATTTTTCCTCGTTATGTTTTTGATCGTGACCGCTTCCCATCCGGTTCTCGGAGGTGGCGGTAGAGGGGTGCCTCTGTGGTTACAGGGCGAGCAGGCGACGAACGCGCTTGCGTTCGGTCTTGCTCAGTTCAGCTTCCTGATCGAGTCGGCGCTTCTGGCCTCCGGACTTGTGGAAGAACATGTGATTGTTGTGCGATTTGCGTCGCATGATCTTCCCCGAGCCAGAGATCTTAAACCTCTTCGCCGCCGTCTTGCTGGTCTTCAGCTTTGACATTCTTCTTTGGTCCTCCCGCAGGCTTCGGATTGATGAGCAGCACCATCTCGCGTCCGTTCAGGATCGGGTCGCGGTCGGGCTTGCCGAGATCGGCGAGTCTTTCCGCGATGATCAGCAGCTTGCCTTTCCCGACTTCGGGATGGGCGAGCTCGCGCTGTCTGAACCGGCACACCAGGCGCACTTTGTCTCCCTCTCCGAGAAACTTGATTGCCTTCTTGACGATGACCTGCAGATCGTGCTCCGCAGTTCCGGGCCGCATAGTTATACCCTTGACTTCTTGGGTTTTCTTCTTGTTTTCCTTCTTCAGCTTCTCCTGCTCGTACTTCCAGCGTCCAAAATTGATGATTCGGACGACCGGCGGCTGGGCCTTTTCGGCTACGAGCACGAGGTCAAGTTCCTGGTCCTTGGCGGCATTGAGTGCCTCACGACAGGTCATGACCCCCAACTGCTTCCCTTCAGGATCGACGACGCGGACTTCTGGAAAACGCAGAAGCCGTTCGTTGATGTCCGGTGGCGCGGGACGCCCGCGCGGCTGCCTTGGCCTTATAGCCAGTCACCTCGACGAAAATTGATTCGCATAGACAATGGTCTTGAATGATACCTAATAGGCCGGAAAACGCCATCTTCTCCTGAACTTCACCGTAAAGGTATCCTCCACCCCGGTTCGGCGGAATCTATGGCATCACCAATTCGCAATGTCTGCGTGATCGGCGCGGGGACGATGGGCAGCGGCATTGCGGCCCACCTCGCCAACTTGGGCTTCACGGTCTCACTCCTCGACCGCACGGCGGAAGAGGCAAGGAACGCCTTCGACCGGGCGAAGAAGGCCAAGCCGCCCCACTTCTACATCCCCCAGACCGCCGACCTCATCCGCATCGGAGGGATCACCGAGGACCTCGATGCGATCCGACAGGCCGATTGGATCTGCGAGGCGATTGTCGAGAAGATGGACGCCAAGCGGCAGCTCTTCGAGATGATCGAGCCGCTGATCGGACCCGACGCGATGATCACCACCAACACAAGCGGCCTGGAAATCACGCTTCTTTCGCTCTATTGCAGTCAGTCCTTCCGACGCCGGTTCCTGGGGACGCACTTCTTCAATCCTCCCCGCTACCTCAAGCTGCTCGAACTGATTCCCACGCCGGAAACCGATCCCGCGGTCGTCGCCGACATGACCCGCTTCCTGGAGGAGCACGTCGCCCGCCGCGTGGTTCTGGCCAAGGACACGCCGGGCTTCATCGCCAACCGCTACGGCATGTGGTCCATGTACAAGGCCACGCATGTCGCCGAAAAGCTGGGATTAACCGTCGAGCAGGTGGACGAGATCACCGGACCGTTCCTCGGGCGTCCCCGCAGCGGCACTTTCCGCCTCAATGATCTGGTCGGGCTCGACATCATGGACGACATCGCCCGCAACCTGATCGAGCGATGTCCAGACGACAAGCATCTGGAAGCCCTGAAGCCTCCTGCCAGCCTTGCTGGCCTGCTCGAAAAGGGCTGGATCGGCGGCAAGGCCGGTCAAGGCTACTACCGCAAGGAGGGCAAGGAATTCGTCAGCCTCGATCTCCGCACCCTCGCTTATCGCCAGCGGCACGAGCCCGAACTGCCGACGATTCAGCGCCTGGGCAGGCTTCCTCTCCATGAACGACTTCCCCAGGCTCTTGAAGTTCGCGACGAAGTCGGCGAATACCTCCGTGAGTACCTTCTCCCGACTCTCCGCTATGCTGATTATCTGAAGGAAGAAATCAGCCACAACGTGCTCGACTTTGACCGAGTCATGATGTGGGGATTCGGCTGGGAGGCCGGGCCTTTCGCGATGATCGACATGATCGGCGCGGACAAGCTCGGAATTGACGGCGGCAGGTTCTTCCAAGGGGCGGAGATGAGAGCCTTTGACGGCAGTTCAAGCCCGAGAATTCCAGAGCCGCAATACGCGACCATCAAAGACTTTTCCGTTGTGGAGGACCGCGAAACCATCCGCCTGCGCGACCTCGGCGACGGCGTCACCGCGCTCTGCCTCAAGTCGAAGATGGGCGTCATCAGCCCGCGCTCCGTCGACGAGATGGCCGAAGTGCTGGAATCCGGGAGCATCGGGCGCATGGTCTTCACCAGCGAAGACCCGCGCTGCTTCTCCGCAGGCTTCGACCTCAAGTTCTTTGTGCAGGCCATCGAAGCCAAGGACTTCGAGGCCGTCGATCTGGCCATCGCCAAGTTCCAGAAGCTCGGACTCCTGATGGGCTCCATCCCATCGGTTGCGGCAATCTATGGCTACTGCTTTGGCGGGGGATTTGAGATGGCCGCGTCGTGCAGTCTGATCGCGGCGGCCCCCGAAGCCCAAATCGGCCTGCCCGAATCCAAAGTTGGCCTTGTGCCGGGCGGCGGCGGAACTCCCTTGATGCGAGTTCGAAACCAGAACGACGGCAAAACTCTGGCCGAAGCGATCAAAACCCTCGCACTTGGACTCACGTCCGCCAACGCGGACCATGCCCGCACGCTCGGCTATCTGAGGGCGGATGACGTGACGATTTACCACCCCGACCGGCTGATCGTGGAGGCCAAATCGCTCGCCTTGAACGCCCGACCGGTCACCCGTCCCGCCTGGGCGGAGGTGGTTGGACCCGTCGTTGGAATGGTGGATCGGGCGATGGATGAATTGGTCAAGGCCAAGGAGGCCGCGCCCTATGACCTCCAAATCTGCGACAAGCTGAAGATGATCCTCGCGAAGGGCCTCTCTTTTGAAGATGCCCTGACACGCGAGCGCACCGCTTTTCTCGAACTCTGCCGCGAAGGCCTCAGCCTGGCGCGAATGAAGCACATGCTGGAGACGGGCAAGCCGCTCCGCAACTAGCCAAAGAAGCCTATGAAGATCCTCGTTCCCATCAAGCGCGTGGTCGATCCCTACGCGCAGGTCAAGCCCCTGCCGGATGGTTCGGGCCTCGATGTCGCCGGAGTCAAATTCGACGTCAATCCCTTCGACGAAATCGCGATGGAGGAAGCGGTCCGCATCAAGGAGAAGGATTCCTCGGTCCAGATCGTCGCCGTCTCCCTCGGCGGCTCGGAAGTCGAAGAGCAGCTCCGAAAAGCCCTCGCAATGGGTGCTGATGAAGCGATCCTGATCCAGACCGATGAAGATTTGGACTCCCAGATCGTCGCCGCCGAACTCAAGGCCGTGGTGGAGGAAATCCAACCCGACATCATCCTGATGGGCAAGCAGTCGACCGACGGTGACAACAACCAGGTCGGACAGATGCTCGCCGCCAAACTCGGCTGGCCGCAGGCGACCTTCGCGGCGAAGGTCGAGGTTTTTGCCGACTCCGTCGCAGTGACCCGCGAGACAGACTCCGGGGAGGAGACGCTTCGCCTGAATCTTCCCTGCCTCATCACCACCGACCTCCGCTTGAACGAACCGCGCTACATCGCGCTTCCGGGGATCATCAAGGCGCGCAGCAAGCCCCTGGCAACCCGTTCCCGTGCGACCTCCACTGCCGCGCGGGTGAGGACCGTCAAGTTTGACCAGCCGCCCGCCCGCGCCGCAGGGGTCAAGGTCAGCTCCGTCGATGAACTCGTCTCCGCCCTTCGTGACAAGGGGGTTCTTTGAACATGGCAAAAACACTTCTCGTCTGCTTCGACTCCTCCGATCTCCAGCAGCTTGCGGGATTCGCTCAAGCCTTTGGCGAATTCGACGCGCTGGTCTTAATGGGCTCTGTTGAGGATGGCTATGGAGCGGGTTCGGTGATGACCGCCGGACTCGGCGAAGAGCCGACTGCCGACTCGGTTTCCCAGGCGATCTCGGTCGCGGCATCCGGTTATTCGCATGTCGCCGGGCTCTCCTCCATGCGTGGAAAAGACCTCTTGGCACGGGTCGCCGGACATCTCGATGCGCCGATGGTGACCGACGTGATTGGATTCACTTCGGATTCAACTTTCCAGCGTCCCATGGTCGCCGGCTCGGTCATCGCCACGGTCGAAGTCGAAGGTTCGCCGGTCGTTCTGACCGTCCGCCCGACGGGATTTGCAAAGGGCGAATCGAAGGGTGCGGCCAGTTCGACTGCGGCTCAGCTCAATCTTGAAGGCAAGTCCTCCCGGCTTTCGGCGGCCAGCAGGGGCGGTGGCGGACGCCCGGACCTGACCCAGGCGAAGGTTGTCGTTTCGGGCGGACGCCCTCTGGGAGATGCCGAGACGTTTGAGCGGCTGGTGGGAGGCCTTGCCGACAAGCTCGGCGGAGCGGCAGGCGCGACCCGCGCGGCTGTGGACAGCGGCATCGCCGCCAACGAACTCCAAGTCGGACAGACCGGAAAGATCGTCGCGCCGCAGCTCTACATCGCCGCCGGAATCTCGGGCTCGACCCAGCACATGGCGGGCATGAAGGACTCCAAAGTGATCGTCGCGATCAACACCGACGCCGACGCCCCCATCTTCGAGATCGCCGACTACGGCCTCGTCATGGATCTCCACCAGGCTCTGCCTGAACTGATCAGCAAGGTCTGATCAAAACAATAGGGGCTGGCATTGATGCCAACCCCTATTGTTTTGCTTGGACTCGACGCGTCTACTGACCGTTTCGGACGATCCTTTCCACCAAGCGAATGCTTTTTCCGGTTGTGAACACCAGTCCTCTCGCCGGATTGAAAGTGACGCTTTTGACGTCACCGACCGGACTTGAGCCGAGTCCATTCGCGCTTGTTGTCTGCCCAGTCACACCTGCGACGGTTTTTACTTCCCCACTGGCCACGGAGATTCGCCGCAGCACCCTGTTTTCCGAGTCTGCCACATAGAGATATCCTGTCGAGTCATAGCAAATGGAGATGGGACGGTTGAACCGCGC
>JAEYWW010000013.1 GCA_023428805.1 Armatimonadota bacterium
GTGCGGATGTCTGCGGAAGGAGTCCACGTTTCTGGAAACTGTCTTGCCGGCTCTGGATTGCTTGTTGTGGAGAAAGTGTTGAGTGTCTCATCTGCCTCGCCGACCGGCTTCAATGTTTCCGAATCCATCAGCAGGAGTTCAGAAAAAACCTGGTTCGCCGTGCGCCGAATCGTGAGATAGCAGAAGATTTTCTCGGGTTGGTCGAAAAGGTTGTCCCGCAGTTCGCCCGGGACACTGCGAGAGTCCTTCGTCACGCCGATGCGCTCCATCCGGCGGCTGAATTCTGCCGCGTCACGAGAGAATTCGCGGAGCATAGAACTCATGCCACCCGGAAAGGACAGCACTCTCGAGCCCTTCGGTTGTTCTGCGAATGTTCGGGTTTCGTTGAGCGGCAGCTTCATGAGCCCCTCCACGTTCAATTTGTGCAGGAGGGAGCGGTGCAGGCGTTCCAGAGGCAGCTTGGCCGAGATTGCCCGACCAGCGGCGAGGCGTTCCATATCTCCTCCCGCAAGCTTGACCGCGATGTCCTGGATTTCAGAATCGGTGAGCGGTGGGAGGATCGGGTTGCCTTCGAACCACTTCATAAGGGATAGCAGTTGATCCTTCTCTTCCGAACGGGGCGAGGGCCAGGGGGCGGTGAAGATGATTTCGCCATTCTTCTGCTCCCACGTCGCATCGCTCGCTTCGGCAAGGAGGTTGAGGGTGGAATCCAGAGGACGGTTCGTGACGCGCAGGTAGAGGTAGTCGCGCAGCGGTGCGCCCGTCACCTTGATCTTGACTCCCGCCTGCTGCGCGATCTGCGTCAGCAGCACATCCGCCCGCCCGGTCTGACCATTCACCGTGATCGCCGCGTCAAGCGGCATCATCCACACGCTGGCCAAGATCGCGCAAATCATTTCCTACTCCCCCTTCTCAACAACAGCCGAATAGAGCAACACCTTGCTCCCATCACAAAGACGTTTCACCTGATGGAAGGAGACTACTCCTTTCGATGTGCGTCAACTTGATCCTCAATAACCCGTCGGACTTCGGACGGCAGAAATGAACTTGGACAGTTTGGTCGCTGTGAAGATAATCTCGCCCTCGACTAGAATCTTGATGCCTGCCTGCTTCCCCAAACCGGACATCACTTCCGGGAGCGAAGCGTTGGGATAGACGGCTGTGATGGGTTGATCCAGTGCTGAATCTGAAGTGAGAAGGGCGAAGAGGGCAATCATCGGATGCTGGTACCTGGTTTGATGTGGGCGAGGTGCTCTTTGAGCCGGGCTTCATATTCCTTTCGGAAGTCTTCCGGCAGTTTGTTGATCGTGCCGAACTCGGTCATGCGGTTGATCCCGCTGAACTTGAGATCGCCTTTGAAGGTCGGCTTCCCAGGCACGGTGACCCGGATGGTCAGTCTGCCGACGTTGGCAATTGCGACACACTTCTGGTCTTCCACGCTCTGCCCCCGGCTGATGGCTGCGGCGTGCTGCTGTGCCAAAGTATGGGGATAAGCCTCCACGACATAGAACGGGTTGCCCGGTGCGTTCATAAAGCCGAAGACTGTAGGCAGGTTCACAACTTCGATGGAAACTTCAGTTTGGTCGGGGATCCCCTCGGGTGAGACAAATGTGGCTTTGTCGTACAGTCCGTAGACGCTGAAGCTGTTGACCACATGGGTCTCAGGGCGCATGAAGACGCTGTAGTAGATGGATTCAATGCCCTCCTTTTGCTTGGCAGTGAGTTCGCGGAATGAAGCGCGATATCCCCCGCGCTCCGCCTTCTCTCGAATCTCCTGGGGCAGGCCAGCATAGAAGCGAATGACTTTGCCGTTGGCGGAGGAGTTGAAACTGCTCGCTGTGAGCGAGGTCACCATGCCCGCGATTTGCAGAGTGGTTTCAAATCCATACCCTTCCGTTCTTGCGAGGTCGACGATGTCTTCAATCTCAATCTCATGCCCTGAAAGTTGCTTTCGGAAGAATTTCGCCGCTTCGGCGCGGGGGACGCGGGAGTTTCTTACGGAGGCAAGATGCTGCGGAGAGAAGAGAAGCACTCCCTCCTGTTCCTGGCTACGGAGGCGTGTGTAATAGAACGCATAAAGGGTGCGGGATAGCGAACGATTTCTTGAGGACGGCGACAGAAAAGGTGTAAACCCTCCGTCGTTGAGGATGGCGACGATGTCCTTGGCCTGGGTTTCGGCGATCTGGCGCAGGACGTCATCGGCGTAGTCCGTCAGAACCTCCTCCTCATCGAGCCTCTTCATGCGCTCCAGAAATGCGGGATGCATCGGTGGCGGCCACCCGGGAACGTCGGATGTCAACCCAAATTCCGCCCATGACTTCGGCTGCTGGAAGGGCTGCTTGAATGGTTCGGGAACCTCGTTTGGCGAGGTGATTTGATTCGGATCATCAATGCGGCGGGAAATCTGCATTGAGATGTTGTGATCAGAACTGCTGAAAACCGGCATCTCGCACGTGATTCCTCCCCAATCGCTGATCAAGGTCACATAGAACTCGGTGAGGTCTTCGGGGTTGTGGCGCTGGAGCGGAGAAAGCTGCGTGTGCATCGGCGATTCCTCGCCCAACCCCTTCGCATCCATCACATCCTTGAATTCGCGCCATTCGCGTTTGAAGTCCTCAAAAATCGCCTTTGCCTCAGGCGGCAATGCACGGATGCGCCCGTTCCGGCTCAATCCATAAATCACGGCTTCGTGCATGGGAGCTTCGGTCAGCTTTTCCGCTCCGATCGCATGCAGCATCCTCGTCAATGCCCGCCCGGAGGGCAGCTTGCTCAGGGCTCTCACCTGCGCGAAATAGAGCGCGTTGGTCATCGGACGAGACTCGATGTCCTTCAACTCACGGAGAATTTCGAGAGCCTTTGCTTCGTCGAGCACGGGAGGGACGGGGTTTTCTTTGAGCCAGGCTTTGATCAGCGCCAGGCGCGCCGCATACCCCCCGTCGGTGACGGAGGGCCAGGGAGCGGAGAAAATGATGCGTCCCCCGTCCTCACGCCACTCCGCCTCACAGACTTTCGCGAAGAGATCAAGAGTCGAGCGGAGCGATCTTTTGTTGAGACTGACATAGACGTAATCCCGCAACGGCGCGCCCTGCACCTTGATTTCGACTCCGGCCTGCTTGCCTAGCTCGGACATGACGGCTTCGAGGCGGGCAGGTTCGCCCTCAAAACTCACAGGTTTGTAGAGCGGGTTCTGCTGGAGCAGAGCGAGGAGGGCGATGGAACTGATCATGGGCTGTTTTGTCCAGAGGGGCCTTGTCCCCGGATGGAATCGCGATGAATTTTGAGAAGTCGGTGATACTCGTCTTGGATTGACTGCGGCAGCTTGTCGAACGCGTGAAATTCCTGGTCGCGATTCGGTCCTTCAACAGTTGTGGAGACTTCAATTTCATCCGGCGGGGTCAAGCCTATGATCCAGGAAACGGTCGCTTCGGCTGCAATACAGAACTCCTTGAAGTCTGAAGTGTATGTTTTTGTGCCTGCTTCAAGCCGCGCTTGAGCCTCGGCATACTGTGAAAGCGTCAGCTTGACTGGGCGGCTGCTCGGCCTCGATCTTCCATAGAGATGATCCCTTCGTTTGACATCAAGGAGGACAGGTGCGTCAGGCGGAACTCCATCTCTAAACTTGAGCATTTGCGCTGCTCCGCCTTGAGTGATTCTGAATGAATTGGCGAGAGCTGCATTCAAGAGGAGCTGCTGCTGGCTGCGCTGCAAGTCCCTCCACACCATCTTGACGGGTGCATCCTTGGCATCCTTTCTGACGCCTGCGGGCAGGAGGTCATACGCCTTCAAGACTTCGCGATCGGCGCTGCTTGTCAAGGTGTCGCGCACAGCCAGGGAGATCGCGAAGGTTGAACTTTGCCAGTCGCGGTTGGTTTCGGAGGCGCGCGCGACTGCCGCCAGGGCATCCAAGCTGACGGAGCCCCTCCTCAATCCATCACGAATCGCTCCAGGCGCATCATTCCGCAGGACACGGGCCGCGCGCCAGGTGGAGAGGTTGGCTGGTCTGAGCAATAGGTGAGTTTCGTCTTCTCGTACCCAAGCGTTCATGGCATAGGCGCGATGCAGCAGGTCGCCGATGGTGCCAGTTCGGGCCAAGCTGAAAGGTTTGACCATCATCGGATAGAAAGCAAGATCGGGAATGATCGCGATGATGTCCTTGCCGCGAGCCTCTGCCAACTGGCGGAGAGGCACGTTGATGTAGTCAGTGACGACCTCATCTT
>JAEYWW010000032.1 GCA_023428805.1 Armatimonadota bacterium
GTCCTTGTACGTTTCACCGATGCTGTTGTCGAGGTCGATGAACGCGCCGAGGTAGCAGCCGTCATAGGGCTCCAAACGCGCCTTCGTGAACAGCTTTTCCAGTTCGGAAGGCTCGGGCCGACGATCAATGTAGACATCGAGGCCATAGGAGGAAGCGGCTGGCGCAGAGAGAGGAGCGACCAGGAGAAAGATCCCGGCCAAGGCCCGCCAGTTCATATCCTCCAATCTACCCGGTCAATCGACGTTCAGGGCGTCCTTGATCCTGTTTTCCAGCTTGCCCCAGTCGATGCACTTCAGCCAGGCATCGACATATTTCCCGCGATCCGTGCCGAAATCGAGGAAGTAGGCGTGCTCATAAACGTCGCAGGCAAGCACGAGGGAATGACCCCATGCCGGGTACGTGTCCTGTGAGTCGCCGAGAAAGTTGAAGATGCGGTCCACCTCGGGATCGACGGCGACATAGACCCAGCCCCTCGCGGCGATGGCGGTGGCTTTGAGATCGGTCTTCCAATTTTCGATGCTCCCATACGAGCCTTCGATCAACTCGATGGTGTAGCGGCCCGGCTGCCCCTTTTCGGGTTCGCCAAAACCGGCGAAATAGACTTTGTGGTTGATATATCCACCCCATGCAAAGGCGTAGTTGGCCTTGAGCGAGCGCATTTGGGAATAGATTTGGTTGGGCGCAGTCGTGGCGGATTGGTCGGTCAGGAGCTGACGGATTTCGTTGACTTTTCGGGCATAGCCCTGCCAAAGGGCGAGATGTGCCTCGTGGGTGCGGCGGGAAATGCCCGCGCCTTCGGACAGGAAAACCGCGCTGTCAAGCTGTTCGGGCACGGTGACAAGCTTGGGGCCAGCTTGGATGACGCGGCCCAGCTTGGGGTTGAACATCAACCCGGCGGAGCCCGCCATTGCCCCGGCGAGCACCTCGCGTCGGGATGGTGTCGAATTCATATAATGTGTTTTACGTCAAAAGCAGATTCCGCTTCCCGGGTTCCCGGGCAGTTTTCTCAACATTAAGGGCAGATCATCGCAGGTTAAAATGACCGCGTGGCGAAGATCGGATTTGTCGGCTTGGGTGTGATGGGGGCGCCGATGGCGGGGCACCTCATCACGGCGGGGCACGAAGTCACGGTCTGGAACCGCACGCCGGGCAAAGCCGATCCATTGCGAGATCAAGGGGCTTCGGTGGCCCTCGATCTCGCCGCGCTTGCCGCCCACGCTGAGATCATCTTTCTCTGCGTCGGAACGACCGAAGATGTGCGGCAATGCCTCGCGTCCATGCTGCCGGCGGCTCAACCCGGGACGCTGTTTGTCGATCACTCCACGATTGACCCGGCCGGAGCGGAGGCGATTCATGCGGAGGTGACGGCGGCGGGTTGTCGTTTTCTGGATGCTCCGATCACCGGCGGCTCAATGGGGGCGCTCAACGGAGTGCTGACGATCTTCTGCGGTGGAGACAGGGAGGATTATCGACGCGCGGAGCCTGTGATGCGGGCCTATGCCAAGCGGAGCGAGCTTGTGGGCGGACCGGGACGGGGGCAGATGATGAAGGCGGCGAACCAGATCGCAGTGGGGGGCGCGCTGCTCGCTCTCTGCGAATCGCTCGCCTTTGCCCACAAGGCGGGTTTGGACATTTCTCTGACCCGCGAACTGCTTTCGGGGGGAGCGGCGGGGTCGTGGGCGTTCGACAACTACGGCCCTAAGATCATCAATCAAGACTGGTCGCCGGGATTCAGCATCAAGAATCAGCGTAAAGATTTCGGCTACTGCCGCACGGCGGCGGCGGGGCTCGGGGCCGACATTCCCGGCACGGAGATTGTGGATGAGCTTTTGGCGGAGCTTCAGAGCGAGGGAAGAGGAGAGGATGCGACCGCCGCTCTCTACGAAATCCTTCTGCGGCGCGGTGGCTCGTCTTGAACGCGGTCGAAATGACGGGGATCACCAAGCGATTTGGTGATGTCACGGCTTTGGAAGCTGTGGATTTTCGCGCCGAATGGGGAGTGATCCAGGCGATTGTCGGGGAGAACGGGGCGGGAAAAACCACGCTGATTAAGGTTCTTTACGGCCTCCACCGCGCGGATGCGGGATCGATTGCCCTGGATGGCCGAACCACGGAAATCAGGTCGGCGGAAGCGGCCATCGCCCACCGCATCGGAATGGTGAGCCAGCACTACGCGATCATTCCTGAACTGACCTGCCTCCAGAATCTTCTGCTCGGGGCGGAGCCGAACTGGATGCTGGATTTGAAGGCCGCCGCCGTCCGGGCTGAAAAACTGGCCGCAAAGATGGGTTTTCGCTTCAACTGGCATGAGCCTGCGGCAAATCTGAGCCCAGCCTCCGCGCAGAAGCTGGAGATTCTCAAGCTTCTCTGGCGCGAGGCACGCATCATGATCCTCGACGAGCCGACCGCGATGCTCTCTCCGGCGGATGCAGACGCTCTTTATGCGAGTTTGGGAAAGCTGGCAACGGAGGGCGCGTGTGTCATCGTGGTCACGCATCGTCTGCCGGAGGTGCTGAATTTCTGCAAGACCGTCACGGTTTTGAGGAGAGGCAGGCTGATCGAGTCCAAGAGTGTTGACGAGACCAGTACCGCGGCACTCGCAGAACTCATCATCGGACACGCCGCGCCTGCTCCATCACCGGTTGCGGCTGAGCTTGGCAAAGTGATTGCCAAGGCCGAAGCGATCCGGGTGAAGGGGTATCGCGGGGACGATGCGGTGAAGGAGGCTTCGTTCGAGATTCGGGCCGGAGAGGTGG
>JAEYWW010000087.1 GCA_023428805.1 Armatimonadota bacterium
CACCGGGATGCTCTGCGGGTCCTGCTTCAAGAGCGGCTCGAATTTGCCGATCGCATCAACACGCAGCACCGACTTGTCTCCGTCAAGCTGCAGGGCTTTCTCGTAGTCATTCCAAGCCTTGCTTGCCTGATCAAAGAGCTCTTGGTTCGGCGCACTCTTATCGATGTTCTCAGGCTTCATCTCCAAAGGCGAGACGCTCTGAACATTCTCCTGACGTTGGGCGGAGCCTTCCTGCGCGAAGACGGGTGTGGCAGACAAAACCGCCGTCATCGCGAGCGCCGCGAGTGCAAGCCGCATCAAATGCTTCATGACAAAACCTCTTTCACCAATTGTTGTGCCAATTTCTGGACGAACCACGATCTTTGCAAGGTTCGTGCCGCCAGAACAGGCAAATTCTTCAGGATCGCGCCACCCCCATCAGAGCCGGGATCGTGGATTCGAGTGAATCCTTGATTTCCTGGGCATCCAGCGCGATCTCTTGTCCTTTTACCACGACCACGAGAGTCGGGGAGGCCGGATCAACCTTGCCAACAGGTTGGAACACCAAATTTCCGGGGATGTTGAGACTGCCTTCGCCACCCGAGGGGTAGCAGAAGAACACATACCCCTGAAGTTCCGCAAAAGCGGCAAAGTCAGCACGGTCAGTAAAATCATACGCATCGCCGTCAAGCACTACTTTCCCGCCGCATCCTCCGATCGAAGCCATCTCGGCCAGACTGAAAAGCGACCCGCCTTCGCTGACATCGTGCGCCGCAAGGACTGCGCCGCGCTGGATCGCATCAGCCAGCCAGCGGCAGAGATCACGTTCCGCTTCGAGATTCGGACGGATCGGAACTCCGTTCTCAATGCCGTGGCAGGAGCGCAGAAATTCGCTTGCGCCCACGCCCGATTGAGGCAGCTCTTGATGGCGATAATAGATGAGGCCAACCTGGCAATTTTGCTTGGGCAATCCGGCCCCGACACGCTTGTCGGCATCCTCCAATACACCAAGCATTCCGATCATCGGTGTCGGCAGAATCTCTCCCAGGTCGCTCTGGTTGTAAAAGCTGACATTGCCGCTGATGACGGGGGTTTCGAGCGCCTCGGCCGCATCAGCAATGCCGCGCACGGCCCGCTCGAACTGCCAGTAGACGTGCGGCTCCTGCGGGCTTCCAAAGTTCAGCCCATCCGTCACCGCCGCCGGACGTCCGCCCGTGCAGGCGACGTTTCTCGCGGCTTCGACCACGGCGAGACATCCACCCGCATAGGGGTCGAAGTAAGTCCAATATCCGTTGCCGTCGATCTTGACCGCGAGACCTTTCTTGGTGCCGCGCGGCGCGAGGACGGCGGCATCGCCGCTGCCGGGCAGCAGGGCGGTTTGAGTCTGCACCTGCTGGTCGTACTGCTGGAAAACCCACCTTTTTGATGCAAGTGTTGGGGAGGCGATGAGCTTTTTCAGCCCATCTTCCAGACTCACTTTGGGCAATCCACTCGGGTCATACGCTTTGGCTTCCTGGTGATAAGCCGGCTCTGAAAATTCAAGAGTGTAGGTCGGGCACTCGTCGGCCAGAAGATGGGCCGGAACATCCGCGAAAACTTCGCCCTGCCGTGTGACTTTGACGCGACCGTTGTCGGTGACGTGTCCGATGACCACCGCGTGTGCGCCCCACTTGCGGAACACATCAATGACCTCCTGCTCCCGCCCCTTATGCGCGACAGCGAGCATCCGCTCCTGGCTCTCGCTGAGCATCAATTCATACGCGGTCATGTCCTGTTCGCGCATGGGCACAAGGTCGAGATTCACATCCATCCCGACTCCGCCCTTGGCGGACATTTCGATGGTGGAGCAGGTCAGACCCGCCGCGCCCATGTCCTGAATCGCCGCGACCGCTCCAGTACGAAGGGCTTCCAGCGTCGCTTCGATCAGCACCTTCTCCGCAAACGGATCGCCGATCTGCACATTCGGACGCTTGTCTTCGCTGTCCTCGCTCAAATTGTCGCTCGCAAACGTCGCGCCGTGGATGCCGTCTTTCCCAGTCGCGGAACCCAGGTAGATGACCGGATTGCCAATGCCCACTGCACCCGCAGTCGCCACTTGATCCAATTCGACCATCCCGACGCACATCGCGTTCACCAGAGGGTTGCCGCTGAAACGGGGGTGGAAGGAGACTTCCCCAGCCACCGTCGGCACACCCAGGCAGTTGCCGTAGCCCGCAATGCCCGCGACCACGCCCTCGAAGAGGCGGCGGTTGCGCTTGACGACGGGATCATCCTGGCCATTGTCATCAATCGGGCCAAATCGTAGTGAGTTGAGGGCGGCAATGGGGCGCGCACCCATCGTGAAGATGTCCCGGATGATTCCCCCCACACCCGTCGCCGCCCCCTGGTAGGGCTCAACCGCGCTGGGATGGTTGTGCGACTCAACTTTCATCACCACGCCGAGGTTGTCGCCGATCGGAACAATGCCCGCATTCTCCAGGCCGTCGCCCTCCATCGCCTCGCGGTACTTGCTGAAGTAGCGGAGGATCGGGCGCGAGTACTTGTAGCCGCAGTGCTCGCTCCACATGACCGCAAACATGCCCAATTCGGTGAAGGAGGGGTCGCGTCCCAAAAGTTCGAGAATCCGTTCGTACTCGAACTGCGTCAAACCCATGGAGGCGTAAGCTTCAGAGACCGTGGCGGCCATCAAACAGATTATGACGATTCCCCTCCTCGCCCTCCTGGTCATTCCGGGATGCGGCGGGAGCGGTCACGCATGGAAAGGCACGTGGTCGGGGGACCGCGAGGGACTGATCCTGCCGGACAAGGATGACGACGTGATCGCCCGCGCGCTCAAGCGTGTCGAGATCAAGTTGCTCGGCGACGGAAGGTTTGAAATGACCGAAATGGGAATCCCGTTGAAAGGCTCGTATTCCCTCAACGGCGATGTGGCCAAGCTCAAGATCAGATCGCGGTTCGACCGCGAGGTTGATCCGAATATGCCTGAACTGATCCTGACTTGGCAGGCGGACGGGTCAATTCTCTACGAAGACCCCGGCGGAAATTATCCCGAGCCGGTCAAGATGACCAAGGAACCGGAAACGAATCCGGAATCCAATCCGTAATCGAAGTGGCTGACATGACAGGTCTCGCGATCACCCTCATCATCCTGCTGATCATCGGCATCGCCTTGATCTTCATGTTCAACGGGCTCGTCCGCGCCCGACAGCTCACCGTCAATGCCTGGAGCCAGATTGACGTGCAGCTTCAACGGCGCCACGATCTGATTCCGAATCTGGTGGAGACCGTCAAGGGCTACATGAAGCACGAGCAGGAGACACTCGACAAGGTGATCCAAGCCCGCTCGCAGGCTCTTGCCGCCCGGACGATCAGCGAAAAGGCGGAGGCAGAGTCATCGCTGGGACGCGCCTTGTCCGGCCTTTTTGGGATCGTCGAATCGTATCCAGAACTGAAGGCCGATTCGGTCATGGCAAACCTCCAGGAAGAATTGAGCGCGACTGAAAACAAGATCAGCTACGCGCGGATGTACTACAACGACGTGACCACGCAGTACAACACCAAGCTCGAAGTCTTCCCCACGGTGTTCCTGGCTTCGATGGGCGGATTCAAGCCCCGCGAACTCTTCGAGATCGAAGACCCCGCCGCGCGAGTCGCCCCGAAGGTTTCGTTTTAGACAGTTGGGTGTTGCACTGCAACACCCTGGGTCTCATCAGTCATATCAGTCTTATCACAAGTTTCACCGCCGATTCGATCTCATCGCCGATGGCGCCGCTCCGAAGCGGCTCGCAAAAGAACGGCTGAAGTGCGCGGGGCTGGCGAAGCCGACGCGGTCGGCGATGTCGCTGACCGGCATTTCGCTGCGGAGCAGCATATCTCTTGCCTTCTCCAACCTCAACGACAGAAGATACTTGTGGAATGGCTGGCGAGTCGTCTGTCGGAACAAATGACGGAAGTGCGATGTGCTCAATCCTATGTGAGAGGCCACTTCTGCATCGCTGATGTCCCGCGCAAAGTGGAGTTCGACGAACGACAACGCCTGATCCATCATCGCCTCCGTCGCCGTTCGCGCTTCGGGGAAGACGGATTCAGTCAGGGTTTCGGCAACAAGGCTGGCGTGATCCGCAATCTCCTGGGAAGAAGCCAGCTGGTCCAAATGCCTCGCTGAATCCAGGAGGACGCGATGTGTGGTGCGGCTGGCACCTGTCTCCAGAAGCGCACTGCAGATGCCCGCAATGAAGGTCAAGCCAAGGCTCCGCGCCTCATCCAGGTCATCACCAGCCCGCGAAACTCCCTTTCTAAGCTGGCTCAAAGCACGATCAAAGCGCGCTCGATCCCTCAGCCGCAGGATGGAGCCGATTTCATTCAGCGCAACGTCCGCCCCCTGCCCTCGGAATGGGCAGACAGCCTGCTGCTCAAACTCGAAAACCGCGTCAAAGATCACAAAGCTGGCCGGAGTGCCGAGATCCATCAGGACGATGCTTTGCGGAGTGCTGGTCGAAGTGACGTCGATGCTGAGAACGTCCACCCGCACTTCCTGGTCTTCGGCGATGGTGCGGCCAACCGTCTCCAAGCACGATCCGTCGCCCAAGGGCCGGAAGACCATCTCGGTGCTTCGTGGATCGTCGTAATGCCGCCCCTGAATCAGGTCGATCCGCTGGATCACTTCCCCATTGCGGAAGAGCTGGACCGAACCGCCCAACGCCCCACTCGGTTCATAGGATGGGTCAGCGTGAAGCGCGAAAATTCCCACAAGCCCGATGCGACGGAGGCGACCCTCCTCTTCGGGAATCGCGACCTCCAGCGAATAGGGCAGAGCTCGGGCCGGGTGCCGACGGTGGGTGCCGCCATTGCTCTGCCAGGCCAAGCCACCCGCAATCTCCCAACCGGGCACGGGACGAGCGGGCTTCCAGGCAAGACCATCCGACCCGCGCCGAAAAACGCCGTGCCGGACGATCTTGCTCATTTTCGTTTTACTTGGCGGCGGCTTCGAGAGCCGTCGTGGTGTGCGGCAGGTGGCCGAAGAGCGACTCCCTCATGCCCTGGATGCGCCCGCTATGAAGTTCAGCATCGCGCTGGAAGTAGATCGGAATCCACACCGCATCCTTGAGCACCACGTCCTCGGCCTGAGCATAGAGCGGTTCGCGCTTCGCCCAGTCGAGCGTCGTATCGGCCTCCCGGCAAAGCCGGTCAAACTCGGGGTTGTTGTAGCCAAGCTTGTTCTCAGGCCCCCAAGTGGCGAGCATGTGGCTCAGGAAGTTCTGCGGATCAAGATAGTCCGCAGCCCATCGCATGTGATAGAACGGAAGCTCCTGGCGGTTGAACTTCTCCAGGTACGCACGCCACTCCATCGGCATCAGCTTGACGTCGATACCCAAATTGTCCTTCAGGTTGCGCTGTGCGGCTTCGGCCACGAGCTTGACGTCCGGGAAGGACTCACGGAAATAGAGTTCGAGCGGCGGCAGACCCTTGCCATCCTTGAATCCGGCGGCGGCGAGCAGTTCCTTTGCCTTGGCGGGATCGTAGGCGTAGACAGCCGCATTCTCTCGGTGGCCCATACAGCCGGGAGGAACGATGGAGTTGGCGACCGTATTCTGTCCGCCCATCAGATCGTTCACGATCTCGTCCTTGTTGATCGCCATGGCGAAGGCCTGACGAACACGCGGATCCTTGAATGGGGCGTACTGAAGCTGATTCAGGCCGATGTACCAAATTGAGGGGCGGTCGAAGAACTTGAGGTCGTTCTTGAGCTGCGGGTCGGCCTTGACGCCGTCCACGTCCTGCCGCTGCAGGAAGGTCATGTCAAGCTCGCCGCTCTTGAACTTGGCGAGCCGGGTGGCCGCGTCCTTGACGACCGGGCGCTCAATCGATTCAAGCAAAACCGCGCCGCCGTGGTAGTCATCGAATCGCTTCACAACCACGATCTGATCGCGCTCGTAACGGTCCATGGAGAACGGGCCGGTGCCGATCATTTGCTTGAGGTCGGTCATCTCCTTGCCCTGCGGGGTCACGTCTTTGTCGAGGACGGCCGAAACCAGATAGGTCAGTTTGCCGAGGAAGTAGGGGGTCGGCTGCTTGAGCGTGATTTCGATGGTCTGGGGGTCCACAACCTTGAAGCCGGAGACTTCCTTCGCCTTGCCCGCAACCTTGTCGCTCAGGCCGACGATGTCGCTCAGGTAGGCGTCAATTGTCGGAGAGGCAAGGGTGGGGTCGCTGTTGCGCTCAATCGACCACTTGAAATCGTCTGCCGTCACCTCGCGCCCGGAGTGGAACTTGACGCCCTTTTTGAGGGTGAAGGTATAGGTCTTGCCATCTTCGGAGACATCCCACTTTTCGGCGAGAATCGGCTGGACCTGGTTGTCCGGGCTCCATCCGACGAGGCCTTCATAAACCTGCTGGATCACGTCGAGCGTGTCGCCGTCCTGAACGATGCCGGGATCGAGCGAGGTCGGGTTGGTCTGGATCGGATAGCGGAAGGTCGTCGAGGCCGCGCCGCTGGTGCCGGTCGCGGTTCGCGAAGAGAACCCGCCGTTCCCGCAGCCAGCAGCCAGCAAAGCCGCCGCGCCCAGCACGACAAAAGTGGACCACTTCATGCTGACTGGATTTTACATGAGTTGCCCGCAGGTTCCAAGTCCAACACCGCTGACGACACTAC
>JAEYWW010000143.1 GCA_023428805.1 Armatimonadota bacterium
CAAGAAACCTGCGGAACTGCGCTCCCCGCTCTTCCGCCCCCACGATGCGAAAAGTCCATCGGCGATTCCAGTAGAAGCTGTTCAGAATCGCCACAATCGCCCCTCCGGCCCCCGCCAGAGGGAAAAACGCATCTTTGTTGGTCTTAGCCCACCCAAAGAGGCTCATTTGACGCAGCGTCTCGCCCACCTGTTCGCTGAGAAGGCCAGCCGAACCTGGAGCCTTGAACATCAAGGTCATCGTCAGGCAGTAGTCGATGGCAAATGACGACCCGCCCACCACGCAGAACTTGATGAACTGCCGCACAACCTGCCTTTGGAACAGTCCTTCCTTCAGCTTCGGTTCAATGCCGGGATCGGCCTGAAACCAACGGTAGAGGAGCATGCCGACGACACGTTCGATGTTGCGGCTGACAAATCTGGTTCCGGCAAACTCACGTTTGTGGATCGGCTGGACCCAGATCGCGTCGATCCCCGTCCTGTTCGCTCCCAAAACATCCGTCAGAAGCTGGTCGCCGACCATGACCGCTTCCTTCTTTTCGACTTCAAACCGCTCAATCGCGAGCTCATACATGCGCGTGCTCGGTTTGAACTTGTCGCGGATGTAGGGGATGCCGAGCTTCTCGGAGATGCGATGAAGGCGCTCCGGCTTGCGCGTGTTGCTCAAGATGCAGAGGTGGAACCCCATCGACCGCGCCTGCTCCACCCATGCGACGGTCTCCAGCGGAATGTCCTCGGTGCGCCAGGGCATCAAGGTGTTGTCCACGTCCAGAAGGATCAGCTTCTTGCCGCTGGTCTTCAATTCTTTGAGATCGACTTCCTGGAGGCTTTCCAGGCAGGCGTGGGGGCTGAAATGGCGCAGATGTTTCGGGATTTCATCGCGTCGGTAGATTCCCGTGCCGGGGTGCCTCAAGGCGAGCCCTCCCGCCACTCTCGCCGGGCCTTCTTGATGTTCTCAATATGCTCAGGGTAAGTCGCGCTGAAGTAATGCGTCCGGTCGGGCCGCGCCACATAGTAGAGCAAGTTGTGCGAATCCGGCTTGAGAGCCGCCGCGATGCTCTTGGCCCCAGGTGATCCAATCGGGCCGGGAGTCAGCCCCGAATGGAGATAGGTGTTGTAGTCCGACTTCAAATTGCGGACCTCACCCGGACCAAGCTCCCTCCATTCCTGGATTCCGTAGAGCACGGTCGCGTCCATTTCCAATCTCTGCCCTTTCCGCAGGCGGTTCTCGATCACCCCCGCCACCTTCGCCCGCTCGTCATCCTTCGCGGCTTCTAGTTCGATGATCGATCCCATGATGACCGCACGGTTGAGCTTGGCTCCGGGTTTGAGGGGCTTGACGACCTTCGACTCGAACGCCTTGAGCTGCATCCGGATCACATCTTCGGCATCCAGCAGCGGGGGCAGATCGTAGGTGTCGGGGTAGAGATAGCCTTCAAGCGACTTCTCGGGAAGCTTGAAATCAACGTCTTGGGCGAACTTCTCCGGTTGTGCCGCAAGCCGGATGTAGTCGTCAGCCTTGCAGACATCATTTTCCTCCAATCGCGCCCCCACCCGAGCCACCCACCAGCCTTCGGGAATACGGACCATGCGCCGAACAGGTTTTTGGAGGGACTGCATCACCTGGTCGAGGGACATTCCCGGCCGAACTTCAAAGGTGCCGGTCTTGACAGTGGAGGGAAGACCCTTCAGCCGGATCATCACCTTCGCCGCACCGGGATTGCGGATGACATTTCTTTCCGAGAGTTCCCGCAGGGCATCATCCAAAGTCGTTCCCGACTTGAAGCGAACATAGCGGGTTTCGCCCCTCCCGGTCGGGCTGGAAAGATAGACCAGCCCGATCCCCGCCGCAACCGCCGCCGCAACCAGAAAGCCGAAAACCAGGCCGCCCTTCCCTTTCTTCCTTCGCCGCCTAGCCATTTCTCGTCTCCTGCAGCCTCGCAAAAATCCGAACCGCAGCTTCGCCATCGACGCGCCTGCGCACCTGGCTTGCCTTCAATCCTTCTTCACGCAAGGCCGTCTCCGATTCCATACTGGTGAAGCTCTCATCGACGTATTCGACTTCCATCCCCAATGCTGCGATGGAGTCTCCCAGCTTGCGGCAGATCCTCGACATCTTCGTCTCCTCCCCGCCCTCGTTCAATGGCAGACCGACCGCGATCAGTTCCGCCTCATGCGTTTTTGCGACCTTCAGAATCGCTTGGGCATCTCTCGCAAGCGTTCCAGAGGCGGCCAAATAAGGGAGCGGGCTTGCGATCCCCTGCAAATCACCCGCCGCCAAACCGATCCTGGACCCGCCGAAATCCACCGCCAGCACCCTCACGCTCTGAACGCCTCCATGACTTCGCCATAGAGCCCGGGAACACAGGAAATCGCCTCGTTGGTGATCGCCCGCCCCCCCGAAAAGTCGCTGAAAACACCGCCCGCCTCGCGCACGATGACCGCGACTGCGGACAAGTCCCAACGAGACACCACCGGGTCGATCATGAGGTGGGCGCGGCCTGTCGCCACAAGCATGTGTCCGTAGGCGTCGCTCCAACCCTTGACCGCCAATGCTTTGGAACCGAGATCAGTCGAACTATCGAGCCGACCATATTGACGCAGGCTCTTGAGGCTTCCGTGGCAGATGATCGCGCGGCTGAGATCAGCCACGTCCTGCACCCGGCAGGGTTCGCCATTGCAGAACGCGCCGCCGCCTTTCTCTGCGTAGACCGTGAATCCCAAAGCCGGAAAGTCGGTGACTCCCAGCACAGGCTCACCCCCTTCCTCCCAGCTCAACAGTGTGGAATAGAGCGGCACCCCCGCGATGAACGACTTCGTGCCGTCGATGGGGTCGATGACCCAGCGGTCCAGCCCCTGTCCAGTCAGCCCCTGCTCTTCACCCAAGACTGTCTCACCGGGGAAGTGCTTTTCGACCCTTTCGCGGATGATCTCTTCGGCGCGCTTGTCGGCGGCAGTCACCGGAGAATGATCGCTCTTCAGTTCAAATCCCTCAGGGTTTCGGAAAAGACCGAGCGTGCTCTCACCCGCGACACGTGCGGCTTCCAACGCAAACTGAAGACGCGGACTCATGCTTGCCTTTGAGTTTGACAGAACGCACCCATGACATGGGCGCCCCGCCCAACGGTGGTCCACATCTCCAGACGGGCAAATCGGGTCACCTCAAACTTCTGGAACAGTCGACGCAATAGTTGCGTTGTCAACTATTAGAGCACACCTATGAAGCGTCTCTTCATTTCCCAGTCGTTCCCCGACAGTTTCGCCAGCACCGGTCTTCTTCTTGCCCGCCTTTTGACTGGCACCGCCATGATGCTGCATGGTCTTCCCAAGATTCAGAACCCGATGGCGTGGGGCGACAAGATGGGAATCCCCCCTGTTTTTCAACTCCTGGCCGCCGTCGCCGAGTTCGGGGGCGGCATCGCCTGGATTCTCGGGTTGCTTGTTCCCCTTGCGAGCCTCGGAGTCTTCGCCACCATGGCCGTCGCCAAATTCACCGCCCATGCCAATGATCCTCTTGTGGCTCCCCCGGGAGGCAAGGGTTGGGAATCGGCCGGCCTCTACGCGGCCCTCGCTGTTCTCTACTTCTGCGTCGGCCCCGGCAAGTTCTCGGTGGACTACTATCTGGCGCAGGCCCTGAATAAGCAGAAAAGTTCTGACGTGGCCTGAAGCCAGGATGGGAGAAATGGGGCGGATAATGGGTCTCGAACCCACGACCTCGTCTTCCACAGAGACGCGCTCTAACCCCTGAGCTATATCCGCCGCGAGGGTTCCTATTATAGCCCAGGGCCGGGGCTGGGTCCCGGCTCCACCGGTAAAATCGGCCCTCCCATGACCATCGACGAGCAGTTGGCCATCCTCCGCCGGGGCGCGGCGGAAATCATCAGCGAAGCGGACCTCCGCAAGAAGCTGGAATCCGGCAAGCCTCTGCGCGTCAAGCTCGGCGTCGATCCGACCGCAAAGGATGTGACGCTCGGTTGGGGCGTGGTCCTCCGCAAGCTCCGCGACTTCCAACGGCTGGGGCACACCGCGTGCCTCATCATCGGCGATTTCACCGCGATGATCGGCGATCCGAGCGGCAAGAGCAAGACACGCAAACAGCTCACTCGCGAAGAAGTTCAAGCCAACGTTGACTCCGTGAGCGAGCAATTCTACAAGATTCTCGACCCCGCCAAGACTGAGATTTATTTCAACAAAGACTGGCTTGGCAAGATGGGCTTCGAGGATGTGATCCGACTCGCCTCACGCACCACCGTCGCCCGGATCATGGAGCGCGACGATTTCACCAAACGGTGGAATGAGCATCGACCGATTGCCCTGCACGAGATCCTCTACCCCTTGTGTCAAGGCATGGATTCCGTGGAGATCCAGGCGGATGTGGAATTGGGCGGCACCGATCAAAAATTCAACAATCTGGTGGGACGCGACCTGCAGCAGCACTACGGCCAGGAGCCGCAGGTTGTGCTTCTCTGCCCCCTTCTGGTCGGCACCGATGGCAAGGAAAAGATGTCGCAGTCGCTCGGCAACTATGTCTCGATCATCGACACGCCGAACGACATGTTCGGCAAGACCATGTCCATCCCCGACGACCTGATCGCCAACTGGTTCGAACTATGCACGGATGTTCTTTTGGATGAAGTGCAAGCAATGCTGGGTGAAGGCCGCAATCCCCGCGATGCCAAGGTGCGGCTGGCGAAAGAGATTGTCGCGCTGTATCACTCTTCGGAGGCGGCGGATGAAGCAGAACGATACTTCGTTGAAACTTTCAGCAAGCGTGCGCAGCCCGTCGAAGCCGAGGAAGCACAGATTCCAACTGACCTTTTGGTTGACGGACAAATCCCGCTGGCCAACCTCATCGGGGCACTGTCTCTCGCCAAGAGCAATGGCGCCGCTCGCGATTTGATCAAGCAGGGCGGCGTCTCGCTCGACGGCGAGAAAATCATCGACCCCTTCGCCAAGCTGGAAATCAACCAATTGGATGGAAAGATTCTTCGAGTGGGCAAGCACCAGTTCCGGAAGTTGAAGGCGTAGCTCATCCCAGCAGCCTCTCTGCTGTGGCGCGGATTAATGAACGGTGGTGCACCTCTCCAGAGGTGCAAATCAGCCAGGAGATGGAGAGCATTGGAGGATGATTGAGAGCGTCTCGGCCTCGCGGGCTTTGAGATAAACACCTCATGCCCGCAATGCATTCCTGAAGCCCAGCCGCAAGCCAGATGACAGCGTGGGTAGAATCCACGCACCGGTTTGCAGGGCCGCGACTTTCGCCTTGTCCGGTAGGACAACACATCCATGCTCTCCATCACCTGCCGGCATGAGCCGGCGACGGATTTCGGGTATCTGCTTCACAAGAACCCGAATCGAAACCATCAGGTCGAACTCTCCTTCGGCGATGCCTGGTGCGTATTCCCGCACGCCGATGAACACGAATGCACGGCGGCGGTGCTGCTCGACATCGATCCGGTCAAGCTGGTGCGCGGACAGGCGTCTTCGATCGGGCAGTATGTGAACGACCGCCCATTCACGGCCAACTCTCTGCTCTGCACCGCCTTGTCGAAGCTCTTCGGAACCGCGATGACCGGACGATGCAAAGACAAGCCTGAACTGGCGGCGATTCCCCTGCCCTTCGAAGTCGAAATCCCAGTCATCCACATTCCTGGCGGCATCGAACGCGCCCAGGCCCTTTTCAATCCGCTTGGCTACGATGTTGAGGCCGAATCGATCCCCTTGGATGAGCAATTCCCCGAATGGGGTGCGAGCCCCTATTTCACCCTGCGGTTGAAGAAGCTTGAAACGCTTCAAACCCTGCTGTCCCACCTTGTGGTTCTGATTGCATCGCTCGATTCAAGGAAGCACTATTACGTCGATGAAGATGAGATCGACAAGCTCATCCGGCGCGGAGGCGGATGGCTGGAGAGCCATCCCGAAAAACCCTGGATCGTGCGCCGATATCTGCGGAGCAAAGAGAGCCTCACCCGCCTCGCCTTGGAGCGATTGAAGGATGTGGAGCAGGAAGTCGTCGAGGAAACGGCGGAACCCGAAGTGGAGGAATTCAAGCCGAGCCTGCACCGCCAGAGGCATGACGCGGTCCTCGAACAGGTCCGAGCACGCGCGTGCAAAAGTGTGGTGGACCTCGGATGCGGCGAAGGAAAATTGATCCAGCAGCTCATCAAGGTGAGGGGACTTGAGCGAATCCTCGGGATGGACGTGAGCTGGATTTCTCTGGAAAGGGCCACGCGCCGCCTTCGACTGGACGACCTCGCTCCCAAGGCTCGGGAGCGGGTGAACCTCATCCACGGCTCTCTGCTCTATCGAGACCACCGATTGGAAGGATTCGACCTCGGCGCGGTGGTCGAGGTCATCGAGCACTTGGATGAGCCAAGATTGGCCGCCTTCGAGCGGGTTGTGTTTGAGCACGCAAGGCCGAAATGCGTGCTGGTCACCACTCCCAACAAGGAGTACAACGCGGTCTACGGGATGGAGGACGACCACACCCGCCATGCCGATCACCGCTTTGAGTGGACGCGGATCGAGTTCGATGCCTGGTGTCAGCGGGTCGCCACTACGCATGGTTACTCGGTGACTATTCAACCAATTGGTGAAATCCACCCCGAGCTCGGGGCATCCAGCCAGATGGGGGTTTTCGAGCGATGAGAATTGAGATCCCGGAACTCAGCTTCGTGGTGCTGATCGGCGTGTCCGGCTCAGGCAAATCCAGCTTTGGCCGGAAGTTTTTCCTGCCGACTGAGGTTGTGTCGAGCGACGGATGCCGCGGGCTTGTGGCAGACGATGAAAACGATCAGAGTGCGACCAAAGAAGCGTTTGACCTCGCGCACCATCTCTGCCGTTTGCGCTTGAAGCGCGGAAAGCTGACCGTGATGGATGCCACCAACGTCCAGAAGGAATCGCGACGCCCGCTCGTCGAAATTGCCCGCGAGAACTACGTCCTCCCGGTCGCCATCGTGATCGACACGCCGGAATCAATCTGCCGCGAGCGAAATGCACTGCGGGAAGACCGCCAGTTCGGCTCCCACGTCATCCGCAATCAATCCCGCGAACTTCGGCGGTCAATGTACGGACTGCGAAGGGAGGGCTTCCGTTACGTTTATACGCTCAAGCCTTCAGACCTCGAAGACCTGGAGATCGTCCGCACCAAAATCTGGTCGGACCGGCGTGAAGAGCAAGGACCGTTCGACATCATCGGCGACGTCCACGGATGCCATCGCGAGTTGATTTCGCTCTTGAAAGAGCTCGGCTATGAAGTCGATGAGCACCAGGCCACGCCGCCCGAAGGTCGCCGCGCGATCTTCGTCGGGGACTTGGTGGACCGCGGACCGGATTCGGTTTCGGTGCTGAGGCTGGTGAAGAACATGGTGGAGGCAGGCCATGCGTTCTGCGTCCCTGGCAACCACGATGATCGTCTGGCACGAGCCCTCAAAGGCAACGCCGTCAAGCTCACGCATGGCCTGCAAGAGACTATGGAGCAGCTTGCGGGCGAGTCGGAGGAATTCCGGGAAGACATTCGCAAGTTCCTGGAAAGCCTCGTCAGCCATCTCGTGCTGGACGGAGGTCGCCTGGTCGTGGCCCATGCGGGCATGCGCCAGGAGATGCAGGGCCGCGCCTCATCGCGCGTCCGCGACTTCGCGCTCTATGGTGAAACCACAGGCGAATCCGACGAATTCGGTCTGCCGATTCGATACAACTGGGCCGCTGAATATCGCGGTGAATCCACTGTCGTCTACGGCCACACCCCTGTTCTGACTCCCGAGTGGCTTAATCGCACCCTCTGCATCGACACGGGATGCGCCTTCGGCGGGAAACTGACCGCTCTTCAATGGCCGGAAAAGCAGCTTGTATCCGTGCCCGCCGAACAGGTCTATGCCGAACCAATCCGCCCCCTGGCAGGTTCCGCGGCAACTTTGCCGAACGATGACCTGCTCGACATCTCCGACGTGCAGGGACGCAGGCATATCCAGACCCGCTTTGGAGGCATGGTGATTGTCGCGGAGGAATACGCCACCGCCGCGCTGGAGGTGATGAGCCGCTTCGC
>JAEYWW010000164.1 GCA_023428805.1 Armatimonadota bacterium
ATTGAGGACGGCGTGATCGACGCCGGACTCGCCGGCCACGATTGGGTCACGGACTGCGGAGCGGACCTGCACGAAATCTGCGAGCTGCGCTACAGCAAGCTCACCACCAATCCGATCCGCATCGTCCTCGCCGTCCACAACGACAGCCCGTTCCAATCCGCCGAAGACCTCGCCGGAAAGACCATTGCCACTGAATACGAACGGCTGACCCGCCGCTACCTGGGTGAGAAAAACGTCGAGGCCAGAGTCGAATTCTCCTGGGGAGCCTGCGAAGTCAAGGTACCGTCACTGGTCGAAGCCATCGTGGTCAACACCGAAACTGGCTCGTCGCTCCGCGCTCACAACCTCCGAATCATCGACACCCTGCTCACCTCGACCACCCGGTTTGTGTGCAGCCACGCCGCCTGGAACAACCCCGAGAAGCGGGAGAAGCTGGAAAATATGGCCATTCTGCTGATCGGAGCGATGAACGCGGCGAAGCTCGTCGGCCTCAAAATGAATATCCCGGGGGACAAGAAGGAAGAAATTCTCGCGATCCTTCCGGCTTTGCACAAGCCGACCATCTCACCCCTGGCCGACAATGGCTGGGTCGCGGCGGAGATCATCCTCAATGAAAGCGAAGTCCGCGAGCTCGCCCCCCAGCTTAAAAAGGCGGGGGCGACGGGCATCGTGGAGTACCCCTTGAACAAGGTGATCTACTAGCCCGGCAATGTGAGCCTCGCTCCGTTGCGGGTGGAGCTCCCGCGAGGCTCGCACCCCTCCCAAGCATGGCTGTTACTGTGGTGCGTGTTAAGCCTGCACAGAACCGTGCACCTCAGGAGAGGTGCACCACAATACGCAGCGCGGAATGAATGATCCCGCGCTGTGTGCTTTTCAGACGTCGAACTTGATGCCCTGCGCCAGCGCGGGCTTCTCGGTTCCGTAGTAGGTGGTCGAAGTCTGGCGCCGCATATACGCCTTCCAGGAGTCCGAGCCGGATTCCCGTCCGCCGCCGGTCTCTTTTTCACCGCCGAATGCGCCGCCGATCTCCGCTCCGCTGGTGCCGATGTTGACGTTGGCGATGCCGCAGTCGCTGCGCTGCTTGAAGTACTCAGCCTCCCGCAGATCTGTCGTCATGATTGCGGAGCTGAGTCCCTGCGGAACCGAGTTGTGGATCGCCAAGGCCTCCTCAAGCGTGTCGTAGGGGATCACATAGGTGAGCGGCGCAAAAGTTTCGGTCAGGATGCTCTCTGCCTGCGCGTCCACCCGGACGACCGCGGGGTGCACGTAGTAGGCATCGGGGTGCAGTTCCGCCATGACCCGCTGCCCGCCGACCACTTCCGCCGCATGAGGGCGGATCGCTTCGAGGGACGCCTGCATCGCGTCGAACGACATCTTGTCGATCAGTGGGCCGACCAGCGTTCCCGCCTCCAACGGGCTGCCGATCTTGGTCTGCCCGATCTGAAGATAGGCGTTCTTGAGAATCCCAAAAACCTTGTCGATGATCGAACGGTGGACGATGACGCGGCGCGTGGTGGTGCATCGCTGCCCCGCCGTCCCCACCGAACCAAACAGAATCGAAGGCACCGCCACGTCCAAGTCCGCAGAAGGAGTGACGATGATCGCGTTGTTTCCCCCAAGCTCCAGGAGCGACCGTCCAAAGCGGGCCGCAACCCGCGGGCCGACCATCGACCCCATTCTTGTCGAGCCCGTTGCCGAAATCAGCGGCACCCGGCGGTCATCCACCATCTGTTCACCTTGCGCGACCGCGCCGAGGATGATCTGGCTCAGCCCATCGGGAACGTCGCCGAACTCGGCGCAGGCCTCCTCGAAGATCGCCTGGGTGGCGAGGGCGGTCAGAGGGGTTTTTTCGGAGGGCTTCCAAAGGCAGGAATCGCCGCAGACGATGGCGAGCGCGGCGTTCCAGGACCAGACCGCGACGGGGAAGTTGAACGCGCTGATGATGCCTACCGGACCGAGCGGCATCCAGTTCTCCTGCATCGTATGCCCCTTGCGCTCGCTGGCGATGGTGAGGCCGTAAAGCTGGCGCGAGAGCCCGACCGCGAAGTCGCAGATGTCGATCATCTCCTGAACCTCGCCCCGCCCTTCCTCGATGATCTTTCCGCACTCCAATGTGACGAGCCGAGCGAGGTCTTCCTTCTTCTCGCGGAGCTTGTTGCCGAGGATGCGGATCAATTCGCCGCGGCGCGGACCCGGAATCGCCCGCCAGGCATGGAAGGCTTGGACCGATTTGGCGATCTTGGCATCGACCTCTTCTCTGGTGTCAAAACGGAGCGAAGCCAGTTCCGAGCCATCTACCGGCGTGGTCACCTTGATGTCGGCGCCTGAGAATTGGGCGAGGTTCGGAATCAGTCGGGCCAGCAACGCTGCGTGTTCGGACATGGGTTCTGGTGTACCAGAGGCGAAGAGAGAGCTTTGGGATAAATGATGTGTATAGCGCGCGACTGAATTGTTGCTGGCGTTCAAGCCTTGTAGAAAGTTTGAAGCGGGCAGGCCCGACATAGAAAAGCGCGATGCAAGCAGTCGCGCACTCCAAAGGGACTCCAGAGATTCGAAATAGAGCCGACAATCCCAATGGCATGATGCGGGATCAGGCTGAGGGCGTTTCGATCGGAACCGCCAGCGAGATGACGGGCGTGGAGATCCACACCCTGCGCTATTGGGAGAAGGAGTTCGCCGAGTTCCTGCAGCCCATCCGCACCCCCGGCGGACAGCGCCGCTACCGCCCCGCCGACATCGAATCCGTCGAGATCATCAACCGCCTGCTCCGAGAAGAGATGTTCAGCATCGCCGGAGCGAAGCGATGGCTGCGTCAAGATCGTGCGGCATAGAGAAGATTAATAAGCTCGCGAGTCTCTCGGATCGAACCAAATATCTTTGGCATGAAATCGGAAGTGGTCGAATTTCTTTGCGAGCATGATAAGCAACCGCTCTTCCTCTTCCGGCAATTCAGTACGCCAATTCCGCACTTCCTCTAGTCTTCTTTCCAATTCAAACAGGTCTGGGTGAACGACTCGTTTCCGTAACCATCCCCTGACACGGTGGTGGTCGCCCACGTCCTCACCCAATGACTTGAGTTGCCAGATTGGGTTGGTGTAATCGTAGTCGGAGAAGATGATGGGGATTGACAAGGCGACTGCCCATTTTGGTTCCGTTTCGGGCGCGCTCCTTACGTGATGAGCCGCAATTGTCCAATAGACAGTCTCCTTTCTGATCACAGACATTCCCCATCGCTCAAGTGCTTCATGCATCAGAGCGACAGCCTCTTCGCCTGATAAATCATCGTTGATCTCAATCTCAATCACCGCATCAAGAGCGAATCCGGCGCAGAGAACATGATGAGCCCATTTCCGAGCGATGATTCGATCGACTAAACCCAAAGCGAGGGCGACAGTCCAATAGAGAAGCCAGGCTCGGGGTGGCGTCACTTCCTGTTCACCTGTCAACACTCAGCCATCTTGATTTTCCGGCTATATAAGCCTGAGATTTGAAGTGAGCGATCTCACTACGTCGGTGCCTGTAGCTCTTCAACGGGCTCCGCAGGCTTCATGCCCTGCATCTTCGCGAGCTTGGACTCGAACAAAGCCAGGGGGCGGCCTTCGAGGGCGCACTCGCCGCCGTTCATCATCGCCGACAGCGCGATGCACTCATCCCGGCTGAGGCGGATCGAGTTCACCAGGTGTTCCTCGAACGCTTCGTAGGCAAGGGGAGCCACGGCTTGGGCGCACGTCGCCATTGCCTCCGCGAAAACGCGGATTTCGTACTGCGCGTGGGCGTCCATTCGCAGGTGAAGGAAGCGGAAGAGGTTGTGAAGGTCGATCTGCCAATACCATTCGGTGTACATCGACAGCGGCAGGTTGGCGCGGGCGATTTCGCGGGCCAGCCCGCCCTCGATCATCGACTCGTAGTGGGCGTAAATCTGCTTCTGATCGGCCTCCATCTCGGCCAGCATCTGCTCGACGGCAGCATCGGGCAGGGCTTCGTCGCTCCGCGCCTGCTTGTTGTCGCTCGACTGCCCGCGCATCTGATCCGGTTCGGGAATGTAGAACTCGTCCTTCATGATCGAGTAGCGGCCGCTGATTTCGTTCAGCCTCGCCGTGCGATGCCTCACCCACTGCCGCGCGACGAAGATCGGCATCTTGCAGTGGAAGGTCAAAATCACCTGCTCGAAGGGGGAGGTGTGCTCGTTGCGGAGCAGATAGTGGATCAGGCCGCGATCCTGGCGGTAGCTTTTGGTTCCTGCGCCGTAG
>JAEYWW010000323.1 GCA_023428805.1 Armatimonadota bacterium
GACACTGCGTACTTGCACCTCTGGAGAGGTGCACCACCATCTTCCCCACGAGACGGCGAGACTACGCTAAGCCCCAGGCTTGGGCGGGAAACCGGCCTCGTGGAACTCGGCCCTCCATTACGGAGCCCTGGAGGGTCGAGTACTCCTGGGCAACTGAACCCGCACCGCCGCCCATCACGGCGGCGACTCAGATCAAAACCCCGGCAGAGCATCACCATCGCCTTCCGGCAAGGTCATCAATACGGAATCGCGATGGTGAGGTTTTCCGGCTCACCATCGGTGATGAGCAGGTTGTCTTCGATCCGAACGCCGCCGAAGTCCATCCAGTCGTCCAGCTTGTCCCACGCCAGACGATCTTTGTGCTCCGCCCGCTTGTCAACATCTGTCAGCAGGGCGGGGATGAAGTAGCAGCCGGGCTCGACCGTCATGACATAGCCCGCCTTCATCGGCAGATCGACGCGCACACGGCTGCCGCAGACCACCCTAGGTTCGCCGTGCTCGCCGGGCATGGCGCCGCCCGAATCGCGAACTCCCAGTCCGACCGCGTGGCCGACACCGTGCGGGAAGAAGAGCGCAACCGCTCCCGACTCGCAGAAATCCTCGACGCTGGTCGTCACCAATCCCAAATCCTTCAGCCCCTGCCCGATCACATAGGCGGCGGCGCGGTGGGATTCGGACCAGCGGGTTCCAACACGGCACTTGGCGAAGGACGCTTCTTCGGCGGCGCGGACGATGTCGCGGATCGCAAGCTGTCGGCCCTCCCATTTGCCAGAGGCGGGGAAGGTCCGGGTGACGTCGATGACATAGCCATCCACATGCGCCCCGGCGTCAATGAGAACCAGGTCGTTCGGTTGAACCTCACGGGCGCCCGGAGTGAAATGGAAGATGCGCGAATTTGAGCCCGTACCGACGATGCTGGCGTAGCCCATTCCATCCGCCCCCGCGTTCAGCATCGCAGATTCAAGAACCGTTTGAATCTGCCGCTCGGTGACTCCGGGGCGGATGAATTCGGATGCCGCTCCGTATCCGGCGGCGGTCGCAACGGCGGCTCGGCGCATCAGAGAGAGTTCGTGCTCATCCTTGCTGCGGCGTTCGTGGTCGAGGGCGGTGACGAGGGTTTTGCTGAGTTCTTCGTCGCCTTGAATACCTTCTATCGGAGAGCCGAGCACGGCGGCCTTGCGCCCCTTGCGGGCTTCCAGCCAGGCGGTCAAACCCTCTCGTGATTCGCCTGCCGGAATCTCCGGTTCTCCGTCCCACACACGCTCAAGCTGAGTGAGGGGTGGGACGAAGTGCGTCCATCCGCTCCTGGGATCGAAGGCGATCACCGAGCCAGGGCGGGCTGATTCGGTCAGCCAGCGGTACTGCGGATGCGGACGATACTCATAGCACTGGTCGAACCCGCCGGGAATCCCGATGGGCGATCCTGCGCCCACAATCACGATTTCGTCGGTCAGATTCCAGGCTTGAGAGGCGCGGGCGCGTCGGGCGGAGAGAACGGCATCCATGCCGCGGTCGGAAGGCATGGAGAAATTATAGTCAAAAACAGGGCGTGAATTTGGGCTATAGGATCAGGGTTTAAAGAGAAGAGTGAAGTCTGTGGCCTTGATTTCGTCTGGTTCGTATCGCTTCGCAGAGGTGTCTATGTGGGCGATTGGATACTTTCCGTCAGCTCTTGGAGATTTGGGAAGCAGCTCCAATCCCCCGAAGGCGTTGCGGCGCAGATCACTCGAAGGGAAAGCCAGGAGAGCTTGCTCAGGATTTGCGATGGCTTCCAGGAGCACGTCGCCCGCTTGGGCCGAATAGGCGTAGCCGTATTCATTGGGAGAGGGATTCTTCAAAGTTGGGTCGACGAGGATGCTAAGCGTGCCGCTCTTGACGTAGGGCTGCAGCGAGTCCATCCAGGTCGAAGCGGACGGCAATCGGTCGCTGGAGTCAAAGGAGTAGAGTTGAGCAGCCACCGCAATCTGCCTGAGGTTGCTGATCGATCTCGCGGTCGGCGACCCGATGCCTTGACTGCTTCGGACCGGCATGAAGACCAGCGCCAAGATCGCCAGCACGATGATGGCGGCCATCAGGTTCAAGATCGGGATGGGCCGTGTCTCGTCGGAAGCAGGCGGCTTCATTTCTTTGCCAACTCAAGTTGGATGCGCTTTCCATGGATCGCTTCGGGCCGATATGATCGGCATGAGGAATCCGCATGAACAACGACGTGCGAGCCTGCTTCGCGGGGAGGTGAAGGCAGAAGTTCCAAGCCGCCTGAAGCATTCCAGCGCAGGTCACGAGACTGGAATGCCAATGGAACCTCCTCCGGGTGGGCCAGACCTTCCCGGTCAAATCTGCTCAATCGCGCAAAGAATGCGAATCCGTATTCGCCTTTTGCGGGTCGATGCACCGAGGGGTCGGTATAGATCGCCTCATTGAGACCGTACTCCCCGAACGCATCCATCCACTTTCGCGCTTCGGGAAGGCGGTTGTCGTAGTCGTCAGAGTAGATCAGAGAATCCGTGCCGATCTGCTTGAGGTTTGAAATGACAGCCGCTTGGTGCCGGACAGGTCGGTTCACCAAGACCAGCGGAGAGAGAATCCCACCAACAACGACCAGGCAGATCGCGCAGATGATCCATTGCATGACGTTGTTGAAAGCCTCCGGCTGCTCTTTTGCCATAGCTTCAATATATCAGCAATTCCGCAACTGTCAAGGCTTGAATTTCATGGAGAAGTCCTGATGTGTCAACTGTTCTTTCCTGAATTTTCGGATGGATGTATCCGCCATTGAAAACGCATAGCGTCCGTATAGAGTTGATCGGTCCGTCAGGAGTTCAAGCCTGCCATTTGCGTTCCAAATGCGGACTCTGGACTGGAAGAGGAGGGGACCTGCGGGGCATTCTCCAAAGCGGTCATCTCAACAAGGTCCAAGTCTTTATAAAATGCCAATCCATATTCATCCGGCCTCAGTTTTCCTGCCTCTAGGTCCCTAAAAACATCCCTCGATCCTGAATATTCGAGTGCGGCGTCCATCCATCCTTGTACCTCTGGAAATCGTCCATCCGAATCTTGAGCGTAGATGTGCAGGGAGATCGATGACTGCTTCAAATTGGACACAGAACTGACAGGCTGCGTCCTCCGCCTCTCGGGCCAGAACTTTGCACCCATCCAGAGCACGACAAAAAGAAACACTCCCACTGGCCACGCCGCCGTAAGGACAGTGGATAGTTTCTGAGGATCAGAGGTCTTCCCATGCGGATACTTCATAGGCTCGCACCCGAAACGGCTCACTCAAAAACTCCTCGTACAGCTCAACAAAGTTCTTGAAGTGAATAGTTTCAAAATGCGCGTCCAAATGCGCGCGGGACTCCCATTCCTCGAAGAAGATGAAGCTGTTCGCCTCATTCGGATCTTCCCAGAAGTTGTAGGTGATGCACCCATCTTCAGCCTGGGAGGGAGCCAGCATGGCACGGGCGGCTTCGAGAGCGGCCGAGCGGTGTTCGGGTTTCAGTCGGAATGCGGCGCGGAGGACGAGCACGGAGAGAAGTATGACCGCCCTTGTGGTGCGGGCTTCAGCCTGCTGCGCTTACCACAACAGCTACAC
>JAEYWW010000348.1 GCA_023428805.1 Armatimonadota bacterium
ATTCACCACGGCCCCGATTCGCAATAACCAGACTCGCCCCCGTCACCAGCAGCAGGAAGACGACTCCACCCAGCAGCAAGCCCAACAACCCTTTATTTGACATATCACACCGATCTCGGCTCAAGCGCCAGCTTGATGACCTGCTCTGCCTTGTTGACAAAGTGAGCCGTCAGTTGGGCGCGGATCTCTTCGGGGACATCCTCGAAATAATCCTTCTTGTTCTCTTCCGGAAGAATGACCGTCGTGACACCCGCGCGGTGAGCGGCAAGGACCTTCTCCTTCACTCCACCAATTGCTGTCACCTGCCCGGTCAAGGTCATCTCGCCCGTCATTGCCAGCCTGGGTTTGAGTCGTCGCCCTGTCAGCAATGACACCAAGGCCGTCATCATCGTGATGCCCGCGCTCGGTCCATCCTTCGGCACTGCGCCCGCAGGGACGTGGACATGGATTTCATAGTCCAGGTCTTCGGGAGTGATCTTCAGTTCCTTGGAATGCGACTTCACCCAGCTCATGGCGGCCGTCACAGATTCGCGCATGACGTCGCCAAGCTGCCCGGTGACAATCATGTGCGGCTTGCCCGGCATCTTCGCCGTTTCAATGAAAAGCACGTCTCCTCCCACCGGAGTCCAGGCAAGGCCGACGGCAATCCCCGGCACAAGAACGCGCTCGGCGACCATGTCGTGGAGATAGCGTGGTGCCCCGAGAGCTGTCTGCACAAACTTCTTGGTGACATTCAACTTCGCCGTGCGGCCCTTTGCGAACTGCAGCGTAGCCTTCCGCGTCACGCTCCCAATCTCGCGGCTCAGGTTGCGGACTCCCGCTTCGCGGGTGTAGTGGCGGATGAGGAAGGTGAGCGCGTCGTCCTGGAACGTCAGCTTGCTCGGCTTGAGGCCGTGGTCCTCCAGATTGCGCGGCACCAGGTGCTGCTTCGCGATCTCCAGCTTCTCTTCTTCGGTGTAGCCGCCGAGTTCGATGATCTCCATGCGGTCGCGGAGCGGTGCAGGGATCGTGTCGAGTCTGTTGGCCGTGGTGATAAAGAAGACTTTGCTCAGATCGAACGGTGTGTCCAGATAGTGATCGCGGAAAGCATTGTTCTGCTCCGGATCGAGAACTTCGAGCATCGCTGACGCAGGATCTCCTCGGAAATCGTTGCCGAGCTTGTCGATCTCGTCCAGAACGAAAACAGGATTGTTGGTTTCTGCGCGGCGGATGCCCTGGATAATCTGCCCCGGAAGAGAACCAATGTAGGTTCGCCGATGTCCGCGAATCTCCGCCTCATCCCTCATGCCGCCCAGAGAGATTCGGACAAATTTGCGGTCCATCGCCCGCGCGATGGATTTGCCGAGCGAAGTTTTGCCGACGCCCGGAGGACCGTAGAAGCATAGGATTGGCTGCCGAACTGGGCCGTCGGTCTTGACTTTGCGCACCGCCAAAAACTCCAAGATTCTGTCCTTGATCTTATCCAGACCGTAGTGATCTTGGTCCAGAATCTCCTTGACCGCATCAAGGTCAATATGATCCTCGCTCGAAATCTGCCACGGCAGGCTGGTCATGGTTTCGACGTAGGTTCGAGCAACTGTGTACTCGGGCGATCCCGGGCTAATTCGGCGCAGCCTCTCAAATTCTCGGGTGACCGCTTTGAGTGCCTCTTCTGGCAGACCCGCTTCCTCGATCTTCTCATGAAGCTCGATCAGGTCATCGCCCTGATCCTCTTCCTCTCCAAGCTCACGCTGAATCGCCTTGAGCTGCTCGCGAAGGTAGTAGTCTCGCTGCGACTTGCTCAGTTCGGCGTTGACTTCACTCTGAACTTTTGTCGTCAACTCCAGCACTCTGACTTCTCGACCCAGGAACTGAAGCAGCTTCTTCATCCTTGGCTTCAATTCGACCGTTTCGAGCAACTCGGCTTTCTGCTGAACGCTGAACGGCATATGGGCCGCGACCAAGTCGGTCAAGACATTCGGTTCCGTCACGTTCGCGGTCAGCCCGCGCAGCTCCTCCTGCATTTGGGGAGTCAGGCGGACCGCCTGATCGAAGAGCGCGGCCACCGAGCGGCGCAGGGCTTCGATCTCCTCTTCTTCTTCTGAGGGCACAGTCGGTTCGGACAAAACTTCGACCTTCGCCTTCAAGTAGGGTTCGGTTTGGGTGATTTCGACGATGCGGAAGCGGGAGATTCCTTGGACGATGAGCCGCACCGCATCCGGAGCCTTCATCAAAGTGCGGACAATCACCGCGCATCCGTACTGATAGACATCCTCCGGTCCGGGCTCATCAAGCATCGGCTCCTTCTGCGTCACAACACCGATGATCCGGTTGGGCCCGGTCACGGAATCGTCGATCAGCTTGATGCTGTTCTCACGTCCGACGCTGAGGGGCGCGATGAGCATGGGATAGATGACCGAATCGCGCAGGGGCATGAGCGCGAGCTCCTCGGGAATTTGAGGCTCGGTTTCATCTTCCGGCTCCAGCATGAGAGTCGGCTCTTCTTCGACCAGTTCGGTCGCTTCTTCGACAGGCAGTTCAATATCAGGCATTTAGCTTCGAAAAATTGTGAATGTCTCTTCTATAACGAGCCGGATGGGGCCATCATTCTTTTTGGGCAGGACAACGTACAACATTCCCGCCTTCATCATTGTCCGCGCCTCAGATGGCTCAATCGCCCCCTCAGGCAACGGAATTTCCCTCGCGAACTCACCATACTCAATTTCAAGCAAGTGCGCCACGCAGCGGCAGTCTGCCGCAAGATCATCCTGCCGTCGCTCGCCCCGCAAAATCAGGGAGTGTCGGTCGGCGTTGTAGGTCAAAGAAATGCCTCTGCGGGCAATGCCCGCCAATTCCGCACGCAGAAGGAGAAATGTCTCGCCTTCCATG
>JAEYWW010000014.1 GCA_023428805.1 Armatimonadota bacterium
GATCCGACCCTCGTGGTTGGTCCTGACTCAACCTTCGGAACCGTCACCATCGAAACGACCGCCGGCCCCGGCGGCGTCCCGGTCCAGATCAGCGATGACAATGCCAACGCCTCTGCTCCGGCAACCGTGGTGATTCCTGAAGGCCAGGATTCGGTGACCTTCGAGATCACGACAAACAGCGTGGCGTTCGATCAGGATGTCAACGTGACGGCTTCGATCGGAAGCTCGGTGGCGACAGCCTCCTTCACGATCCTGGCTCCGTCCGTTGCAAGCCTGACGTTCTCGCCGCCGCGTGTGACTGGCGGTCAAAGCTCCGTTGGCACCGTCACCTTGGATCGCCCGGCTCCGGTCGGCGGCCTGGTGGTGACCCTCGTCAGCGACAATCCGGCTCTGGCCCGCCCGCTCGTGGGAACCGTGACTGTGCCGGCAGGCTCGCGCACGGCGACGTTCAACGTCACCACCAGCGCGGTCAGCCGCTACATCGCGGTCGGCTTCCACGCCACGACCCCCAACACCGACCTGATCGGCTACCTGTACATCAAGCCGTAACAGGGGAGCACCCACTCCAACCACTGAGCCTCCGGCAGCAAGCCGGAGGCTCAGTTTTATTTGCGGGGCCGAAAATGATAAAATGAACCTATGATGAAGAGCCTCGGAATGTTTGTGCTTGGGATTGTGGTGGGAATTGCCGCGATCAAAACATACGAGCGGCTTGTGGAGGAGACAAAGGACAGCGACTCCCTGGCATCGGAGATCGAATCCCGGCTCGACGCTTTGGAAGTGGGTGCCTGACATGAAAATCCTCGCCATCCTGTTGATCCTCTGTCTGACAGTTCTGGCATCTTCCACCCAGGCTCAGAGAAAGATGCCCTGCGTGGAAATGGTCGTTGAGGGGCGGGGCAGCATCGTCGTCGAACTCCGCCCCGACCAGGCTCCCAAGCTTGTCAAGCATTTCCTGGGTTTGGTCGATTCTGAGTTCTACGATGGGATGCTGTTTCATCGCAAAGTCGACAATTTTGTCATTCAATCCGGCGATCCAGCCTCGAAGAAGTGGACTCCCGAGAAAGCCCGCAAGAACCCGGGCGAGAGCGGCGGGACCGAGGGGCTTGGCGATGGCGGTTCGGGCAGGACCGTTCCGTTTGAGATCAACGATCTAGTCCACGACAAGTACACCATCGGCATGGCGCTGGAGTCTCCGATGAGCGCCACGGGCGACAGTCAGTTCTTCATCAACCTCAAGGACAATCATCGGCTGAACGGAATGTACGAAGTCTTCGGGCGCGTGGTCGAAGGTTTTGACGTCGTTGACAAAGTCCAGCGCGGAGATCGGATCAAGGTGGTCCGCCGCACAAAATCGCCCCGCTGAAAAGAAAAGAACCCGCCGGCAAAAATAAGTCCGGCGGGCAATTAGTGCATGGGTGTTGTGTTTTGAGATGATGTGATGATTTGGTAGCGACGCGCGGACTCGAACCGCGGACCTAACGGGTATGAACCGTTCGCTCTAACCAACTGAGCTACGTCGCCGTCCGATGACTATTATAGACGAGTTGCGGGCAAAACAAAGAGAAGGGGACGAAATTGTCTAGGCCTCGGCCATCATCTTCTGCGCCAGGGCCGCTGTCTTCTCGAAAACCTGTGCGCCCAACAAGCTCTTTTGGATTTCCTCAAAGGCCTCCAGTTGGGTCCGCCTCATCTCATCGTCATCCATCAAGTTCTCAAGCAGGGCATCGATGGCTTGCGGCTCGACCGCTTCTCCGATCAGTTCTGGAACGACCATTTTTTGGAGGAGGATATTGGGCAGGCTGATCGCAAAGAACTTGGGTTTGCGAAGGGCGTATTCAAAGCGCATCATCTTTGTGCCCCGGTAGATTGTGATGATGGGCAGTCCGCAGAGAGCCGCCTCCAGAGTTGCGGTGCCGGAGCAGACGATGCCGCATCGCGACGCCTTGAGAATTGTGTGCGTGTCGTGTGTGAATTCTGCCGGAGGGCCGCCGAAACGCTTCCAGGAAGCTTCCATTTCGCTCGGAGTGACCGTCTGAGCCACGCCAAAGCGGATCGGCATATCCAAGCCCTCCATCACCGGTGCGATCACACGCAGGTGTTCATCAATCTCATGCATCCGGCTCCCCGGGAGGATGGCGACTCCCGATCTATCCGAAGACTCGGGAAGGTCTCCGATCATCTCGGCCAGCGGATGTCCAAAGAAGTGGGCTCTGCCGCCCGCCTTGTTCAGCAGCTCTGCGGACCAAGGGAATGGGGTCACAATTTCATCGGTGAGGGAGGGGAGATCGGCCCCCTGCTTGTCGCGCCGCCAGCTCCCCGGTGGGATGAAGTAGAGCACCTTCCATCCCGCCGCCTTGGCCGCTCGGCAGAGCCGGACGTTGAAGTACCCAAAGTCGATGGGAACCAGCAAGCCTGGAGGTCCGCTGTGCAGCTCCCTTTTTGCCTTTTGGAGCCCCAACCAGACCGTCGGCACCTTCATCAGAGACTGGATGACCCCCATCGCTCCCCAATGCGAAGAATCGACTACTTGGCGGATGGATTCGGCTCTGGACTTCGACCCGCCAATGCCGATCAATTCCGCGCTGGGAAGCGCCTGTCGAAAGTGGGGAGCGAGGGCGGCGGCG
>JAEYWW010000038.1 GCA_023428805.1 Armatimonadota bacterium
GAATCGAGGAGCTGTTTCAGAAAGCCCAGACGGAGATGGAGCGGAACAGCCGGGATGCGGGCTGGAAGGCGGCGGAAGATGCGGGCGTTCACAACCTGCCGGAACCTGTCATTGAAGTACTCGGAAAACTCAGATTCCGCACTGCCTACGCACAGAATGTGCTGGAGCATAGTGTGGAAACAGCTCATCTCTCAGCACTGATCGCCGAGGAGACCTCCGCAGATGTGGCCGCAGCCAGAAAGGCGGGGCTGCTCCACGACATCGGCAAAGCCCTCGGGCCGGAATGGGAGGGTCCGCACGCTTTGGCGGGGATGGAGTTCCTGAAACGGCACGAAAAGGATGAGCGAGTGCTCAACGCCGTGGGAGCCCATCATCATGAGATTGAGCCGCTCTTTGCCGAGTCATTCTGCGTGATCACCGCAGACACCATCTCAGCAACTCGCCCGGGGGCGCGGCGCGACAGCCTGGAAACCTATGTCAAACGACTGGAGGAGTTGGAGGCCATCGCTGTTCAGCATACGGGCGTGGATCGAGCGTTCGCGATTCAGGCGGGGCGCGAGGTAAGGGTGCTTGTCAAGCCGGACCAAGTGAACGATGACCAGGCGAGAGACTTGGCGCGGCGCATCGCGCGCCAGATCAAGCAGTCCAGCGCTTTCTCGGGCACAATCAAGGTGACCGTGATCCGCGAAACTCGCGCGACAGAGACGACGTCATGAGCCAATACAACATTCTCTTTCTCGGCGATGTCGTCGGCCGTCCCGGGCGCACGGTCGTTCAGAAGGGCCTGCCCGCCCTCAAGCGCAAGCACGAGCCTCTCTTCACAATCATCAATGGCGAAAATAGCGCGTCTGGCGTCGGCATCACACCTGATATTGCCGAGGACCTTTACGATGCCGGGGCCGATGCCATCACTCTCGGCAACCATGCCTTCAACAAGAAGGAGATCTATCACTTTCTCGATTCGGGTCGGATGATTGTCCGGCCCGGAAACATGCCGGATTCCGTGCCCGGCAAAGGCTGCATCACTCTGACGAAAGCGGGAGTGAAGCTCGCCATCATCAATCTTTGTGGGCGCATCTATATGGACAGCTACGACGACCCCTTTCGGTGGATCGAAGACAAGCTGGCCGAACTCGACACGAAGCACGTCTTCATCGACTTCCATGCCGAGGCAACGAGTGAGAAAATTGCCTTTGGACACCATGTGGATGGGCGCGCGACGGCAGTCGTCGGAACCCATACCCACGTCACCACGGCCGACGAGTGCGTGCTGACGGGCGGAACCGCCTACATTACTGATGTTGGGATGTGCGGACCGATGCCGAGCGTGCTGGGGATGGACAAAGACATCATTCTTCGCAAATTTCGCTCAACTCTTCCAACTAGATTTGAAGTTGCGAACGAACCTGGTGTAATCTCTGGAGTAGTCATAGGCGTCGAAAGTGATACAGGACGCGCAGCGCGCATCGAACGCGTGCGTTGGAAGGAATAAGGGACCATGAAGAATACGCTGATTAAGACGGCGAGCTTGGCTGTTTTGAGCCTGGCCGCCGCTTTCGCTCTCGCGGCGGAACTCTACTCACCAAACCGCGCTGCCAAAGACCAGGGCATGACTTTGAAATCGTGGGGCAGCGGCACAATCGCTGAAACCAACGAAGCCATCTTTGAAGGAGTCGGTTCTCTCCGAGTCTCTTCGCGCAACTTCTTCCAGGGAGGCATCGTGAATTACGAAACCCCAGTTGATCTTTCGAAAGAGTTCGGTGACCGAAATAATCTCCTTATGCTCGCCATCCAGATTCCAGGCACCACATCTGGCGGAGGAACGGGTGGCGCGGCACGCGGTGGAGGCTCTGGCCCGCCAGTTGGCGCCGGCACAGGCGGAGTCAGCGGACTCGGCGGTGGCGGAGAGGAGCCGTTTAATCCGCAGGGTGGCGCAGCCGGGGCGTCAGTGCCTTCGGCGGGCGGCACATCCGGGGCGGCGGCAGAAAGCTCTGGAATCAAGGTCCTCCGCTTCGTCATTTCCACTTCGGATGGCAAGAAATCTGAAGCCTACGTGAACCTGGAGACAACGCAGCCCAATGCCAAAGGTTGGCGCATGGTTGGCATTCCCTTGCAGGCGATCCGCGGCTTCGACAAGACCAACAAGACGGTGAGTTCGATCGCGGTCTCAACCGATACGGTCGGCACCCTCTACATCGGAGCGATGAACATCCTCAATGATGCGACTCCGGTTTATGCGGAACCCAATACCCGCGACCTGAATCTGGCACAAGGCGACGAAGTCGTTTTGAGTGCCACAGGCTCGGGCGGCGCGACTCCGATCAAATTCATGTGGGATTTCGACAGTTCCGACGGAATTGCGGTTGATGCCGAAGGCCAGGCGGTTCGCAGACGGTTCCGCAAGGCGGGTGAGTACACGATCACCGTGACCGCGCAGGACATTTATGGCCTGAAGGCACCCCATTCATCCACGATCAAGGTCGTCGTCAACTAAAAACAGCTCCATGACGCCGACAGAAGATGGGCCAGAACAGGTTTCTGGCCCATCTTCTGTTTCTCAGACCTCGAATTCTCTGAAACTTCGTGTCTTCACCGCACTTGTGGCGGTTGGAATTTCTGTTTCCGTCCTGACCGTGCCGCTCGGGGGACCGGTTGCAGTCTTGATCGCGGCAGTTATTTGGGCGGGAGCATGGGAGCTTGGCGATCTATTCCGCTGGCTGGGCTGGACTCGATTCTACGCCACTCTCGCGGTGCTGCTGGCCATGATCGGCGTGGTGAGCATCAGCTTCACCAACCCGCAAGAACCCTCCTTCGTGCTGGGTTGGACAACGCTTGGCACCATCGTTGGCGCAGTTTTTGCCGCCTACTTCATGAAGGATGACACGCCGCATCCCTTGAGCTGGCTGGGGATACTTTGGCTCGCATGCCCGCTCCTGTCCCTGGTCGCGCTGCACATCTGGACAAAGTCCACCAATCCCCACCCCATTTATCTGGCCGTTTTCCCAATCTGGGCGGGAGACACCGCCGCTTATTTTGTTGGCAAAGCCTTTGGGAAGAGGAAGTTGGCCCCTGCAATCTCCCCCAAAAAGACAGTTGAGGGAGGAATCGCAAACCTTCTCGCCGCTGTGGCCACCACGTTGATCATGGCCCCCTATTTCGGCATGAACTGGGTGGGGGCGCTCTTGATTGGGCTCAGTGCGGGAGTTTTCGGCCAGGCGGGTGATCTCTTCGAGAGCTATCTGAAGCGCAAAAGCGGCGTCAAGGATAGCGGAAGCCTGCTTCCTGGACACGGCGGAATTCTGGACAGGATCGACTCCATTCTCTTCGCCTGCATCCCATCCTGCTGGACGCTCGTTTTCTTCGCACCACATTTGTTTAACGTGAAACAGTTGGCCATGGGAAGTCTTTGGTAATCTCTGACTGTGGCGGCCATCGAAGTCAAGGGATTGTGCAAGACATTCAGCACAACGGTGAAGAAGCCTGGCCTCGCAGGATCTCTCGGCTCCATCCTCAACCCCGAGAAGAAGGATTTTCACGCGGTCAAGGATGTCTCCTTCACCATCGAAACAGGGGAGTTCGTCGGGTTTCTTGGTCCGAACGGTGCGGGCAAGACCACAACGTTGAAGATGCTGACTGGAATTCTTCACGCCACCGCCGGCGATGCCAAAGTTCTCGGTTTCGACCCATATCGTCGTCAACCCGAGCTTCTGCGGCAGATTGCCCTGGTCATGGGCAACAAGCAGCAGCTCTGGTGGGATTTGCCCGCATGGGATAGCTTCGTCGTACTTCGCGAACTCTATGGGGTGAGTGAGTCAAGGTTCAAAACACTGCTGGATGAACTCCTGCCCGCACTGCAGCTAGAAGACAAGCTGCAAACCCAGGTCCGCAAGCTGAGCCTTGGCGAAAGAATGAAATGCGAGCTAGTCGCGGCGCTCATCCACCAGCCCAGAGTCATCTTCCTCGATGAACCGACCATCGGGCTTGATGTCGTATCCCAAAAGAGAATCAGGGAGTTTCTCAAGGGCTACCAGCAGAGAGAGGACTGCACGATCATCCTCACCAGCCACTATATGCAGGATGTGGCTGAGCTTTGCCAACGCGTGATCCTCATCAATCACGGTGAAATCGTCTTCGATGGCTCCATTTCAAAGTTGACTGAGGCTCACTCTCAGGAGCGTCGTCTGCGACTGCAGTTCAGCGAACCCGTATCCTCGGAAGAGCTGGCCAGGTATGGCGAGGTCAAGGAGTCAACAGAAGTTGAGGCATTGCTCCTTTTGTCACGTCAGGATGTGGCGACGGCGACAGCCAAGCTCCTCCAGGCTCTTCCCGTCATCGATATCACAGTCGAAGAACCTTCGATTGAGGAGATCATCTCCGATCTGTTCACCCTTCCCGGTGGTCCTGTTTCACGTGAAACATCCACCTTGTAGACTGCGCATATCTTTCACGACAGGAAAGAAAATATGCAGGAAGTCGCTCTCTCGACCCGCTACGATGCGGGAGAGGTGGAATCAAAGTGGTATCAGAATTGGGAAACCTCAGGTGCCTTTCAACCCGAAAATGACCCTGGCAAGCCCGTCTACAGCATCACTATCCCACCGCCGAACATTACGGGTTCGCTCCACATGGGGCACGCCCTCTGCTATTCTCTTCAAGATCTCCTGGCGCGCTACAAGAGGCTGACCGGACACCGCGTCCTGATCCTTCCGGGTCAAGATCATGCCGGAATCGCCACCCAAAGCGTCGTCAGCAAGCAGCTTCGATCGCAGGGCATCCAACCTCACGAACTCGGGCGCGACAAATTCGTGGAGAAGGTCTGGGAATGGCGCGAAGAGTCGGGGAGCACGATCCTCAATCAATTCAAATCGCTTGGATGCAGCTTCGAGTGGTCAAGGACGCGCTTTACGCTCGACCCCGACTATGCCAATGCGGTCCTCAAGGTGTTTATTGACTGGTTTGACCGCGGTCTGATCTATCGAGGGCTCCGTGTGGTCAACTGGGATCCGGCCCTCAAAACGAGCATCAGCGACATCGAGGCGGAGCGCAAGCTGATCCAGGGCAAACTCTACCACATTCGATACCCTTTCTCAGATGGGTCAGGCGAGATTGTCATCGCCACCACACGTCCCGAGACCATGCTGGCCGATGTCGCCGTGGCCGTGCACCCAGATGACTCGCGCTACTCCGGCAAGGTCGGAAAAACGCTCATCCTCCCGCTCATCGGTCGGGAAATTCCGCTCATTTCCGACATCTATCCTGATCCTGCATTCGGAACCGGGGCGGTCAAGATCACTCCTGGTCATGACGCGAACGACTTTGAGGTGGGAGAGCGCCACAGCCTTGAAATTCTGATCATGATGGACGAGCGCGGGCGAGTTCAAGCCGAGAACACACCCTATCACGGCCTCGCCAGAGAGGAGGCGCGCAAGCGGATCGTCGAAGACCTTGAGTCTGGTGGACACCTCGTCAAAGTTGAGAATCACGAGATTCCAATCCTCATCAGCCAGCGAAGCGGAGAAATCATCGAACCGATGGCAAGCAATCAATGGTTTGTGCGCCAGTCAGAACTCGCAAGACCCGCGATGGACAAAGTCAGAAGCGGGGAAATCAAGTTCAGCCCCGAGCGATACACCGGGGTGTACCTCGATTGGATGGAAAACATCCGCGACTGGTGCATCAGCCGCCAACTCTGGTGGGGTCATCGAATTCCGGTCTACACCACCGAAGATGGGCGGCAAGTCGCCGCCATGAGCTGGGATGACGCCGAAAAGAAGGCAGGTGCAAGGGTCGTCAGCCAAGACGAAGATGTGCTTGACACATGGTTCAGCAGTGGACTCTGGCCATTCGCAACGATGGGCTGGCCGGAAGAAACCGACGATCTCAAAACCTTCTATCCGACCAGCGTTCTTGTCACTTCACGCGACATTCTCTACCTCTGGGTTGCGCGCATGATCATGATGGGACTGGATTTTGTCAAGGAAATCCCCTTCCACGACGTGTTCATATATGCAACCGTGCTCACCGAGGACGGCAAACGGATGAGCAAGAGCCTCGGCACCGGCGTTGATCCGATGACCATCATCGAAACGAAGGGTGCCGATGCTTTGCGATTCACGCTTCAAAGCCAGACGGGAGCCAATCAGGACATCCGCTACAGCGATCGCAAAACTGAGGACGCCAAGCATCTCTGCAACAAAATTTGGAACGCCTCACGGTTCATCCTGATGAACCTGGACGGCTACCAGCCCGAATCGGAGGGAGATTGGCAGCCCATTGACAGATGGCTTTTCAGCCGTCTCAAACGGACAGAGCAGGCGGTTGCAGAAGGATATGAAAAATACGACATTCAGTCGGCAACGCAGGCTTTGTATGAGTTTTTCTGGACAGATTTGTGCGATTGGTACATCGAAGTCAGCAAGCCGAGACTGAATGACTCATCGCAGAGAGCCACTGTCCAGGCCGCTCTGCTCAAGGCGCTGCACAGTTTCCTCGTGATGATGCACCCTGTCATGCCCTTCATCACCGAGGAGATTCATCAACACCTCCCCATCCAGGATAAACCACGATTCATCTGCGACGGAAAATGGCCTCAACTGGAATCCAACCTTTTGGATGAATCAGCCGAAAGCCAAGTGGAGTTCTGGCGGGAAGCAACCCGGGCATTGCGCGCACTTCGGGCCGATGCCGGAGCATCACCGATGAAGGCACTCGCGATTGCCTATTTTGAAGGTGATCTGGCGGGAGGAGAGGATGTGGTGCGATCCCAGGCTTGGCTGGAACTGCTTAAGCCTGGCAAACCCGATGCCGAGCATATTTCTGTCACTCTGGGCGGCCTCGACTTCCACCTGCCGATTGAGGGCTTGATCGACAAAGCCAAGGAGATTGAAAAGATTGATCGTGAGCTCGAAAAGGTTCGCAAAGAACTATTCGGACTTGATCACCGGCTCAACAACCCGCAGTTCATTGAACGCGCCAAGCCCGAGGTCATTGAGCGCGACCGAGGCGCGGCAGAGACATTGAGAGAATCCTTGCGCAAGCTCGAAGAGCGGCGCAGCTCTTACTCCAACTGAAAGCCTGATCGGGTGGGACGGAAGATCAACGTCCCATCCCAGTCTGTTCTCAGCACCCGCGACCCGATCCCCTGCAGCCTTTCCGTGACTGATGGGTGCGGATGCCCAAATCGATTGCCGCGTCCACAGGAGATCACCGCGTAGAGGGGACGCACTTCCTGCAGCCATTCCGAGCTAGTCGATGTGCGGCTGCCGTGATGGCCCGCCTTGAGGACCTCTGCGCTCCAATCTGCACGGGGAGCAAGCCATGCCTCGGTCTCAACTGTCCCATCACCTGTCAAAACTGCCCTCGATGCACCCATTTGAATGAGCGTTGCGAGCGATCCAACGTTGTCTTCTTCACCACCGGGCATAAAGTCAAAGGAGAGCATTGTGCTCCCGAAGTTCAGCGAGCTTTCTGGCTTGATCCATTTCCACTCGATGCTTTTGGGGAGCTGCGATTGCAGAAGCGTCAACGCCTCATGCTCCCGGAAAGTCTCCGGAGCGGCCACAACACCAATTGGCCAGCGGCGTGCGATGCTCGGCAATCCTCCGATATGATCGCTGTCGGGGTGGGTCAGCAGAACCATATCGATGCGGTTGACGCCCAGCTTCCGCATCTCCGGAATCGCCAATCTTTGCCCGAGGTCGATGTACTCGCTCGCCCCGGCCGCATCCACCATCACGGTGAATCCTCCATCCTGGATCAAGGCGCAGTCGCCCTGCCCAACTTGGAGAAAAACGAGCCGTTGAGGTGGTCGGCCTTGAATAGACATCCAAAACATTGGAGCTGCAATGGCGGGAATGGTGAGCAAAAACCATCTACGCTTCACGGGTCTTCGACCTCCACAATGCGATGGCAACCACCCATAGGACGACGACCCAGTAGGCACTGAACCAAGGTGTCGGAAGGACCGCGTAGTCAGAGCGACCAAATGTGTTGGCAACCCACTCCATCCACCAAATGAATGGAAGCCCCGTACACTGGATGATCAGCACACCCAGCGAAGGAATGATCAAGCCTATCAGCCATCCTCCGAGCGCGCCAATAGTGCCAATGATAACAAGGGGAACAACCAAAAGGTTGGCCAAAAGACCAGCCGTGGGGACTTCTCCAAAAACATAGGCGATGACTGGCATCGTTGCAAGCCCCGCCACCAGGCTTGTTTGAAAACAAGACTTTAAGTATGGCCAAGGCATACGCCACCAGACGATTCTCTCCTCGGGTGCCTTGAGAAAAAGCACCATCCCAAGCACTGCGGAATAAGACAGCAGAAATCCCAGGTCCATCAGAGTCTCTGGATCAACCAAAAGGTTGGCTGATCCAGCTGCACTAATAGCTGACAACCCATCTGGCTCACGTCGGAACAGCCAAGCTGTCAGAGCGATTGCCGCCATGATGATCGCACGCACAATGGATGCTCTCAATCCCGCCGCACCTGCGTAAACGATCAGCACAAACATCAGCAAAAAGAGCTGCCATCGTCGGTCTATTGGAAGCCTCATCAACAGCCAGAACATAGCGGCAGCCGCAATCCAGACGTGCATGCCTGATGCCGCGACAACGTGAGACAGTCCAGAATGCCTCAAATTCGACCGAAGCTCGGGTTCTAGATCGGCAGTGGTGCTGAAACAAAGAGCATTCAGCAAACCTGCATCTTTCTCTGAGAACGCCTTCGAAACGAACCCATCAAAACTCTCCCTCATCGAGCGTCCCCAGCGCCATAGCAGCAACCCCTGCTTGAGCTTCACAGGTTTTCCAACCATTTGGATGACCGCTCTGGCTCCGTGAGCAGGTTCTTCGTATTCTTTGACGGGCTGCATCATTCCCTGGACATACACCACATCTCCAAAGGAGATGTCAACGTGCGCTCCGCATCGCAGCACATAGCGGCCATCTGATCCAGAAGTCAGCATCTGGTAACCAAGTGGTGAAGGAGCTGGCATTGAAATAACTTCAAGCTGTCCTTTGTATGGCCGCGTCTCCCTTATCAAATCAGGAGGTGTGGGTCGAAGAAATATCCCGACCAAACCGAAGAATCCGATGATAATCAGCGAACGACGATCCCGCAGCCAAGCCGCAGCCGCGACCAGGAAGGCAACGTGCCACCAGGCAAACGCACAACTCATTCCGACGGCGATCGCGAAGAATGCCAGCACGAAAGGCCGCGAGCGTATCTCCTCAACGAGAGGTGTCTCTTCGCGTTCCAGAACTGGATCGAAGGGCGGTGAAGAGGCGCTCCCCGGCGATGTCGTTGAGCCGCTCAAGGATCATCTCCTGGTTCAGCCGCAGCTCCTGCGCCCAAGCCGATCCCGAAGCTGTCACCCAAAGCGTGCCGTGATCGTATTGGTCGGGAACACATTTGGCCGCCAACAACTCGCCCACCACTTCCGGCCAACGCTCCAAAACCACCTTGGCGCGGGCGGCCTTGAGCAGTTCCGGTTGTCCCACTGATTGAGCCAGCCAATCATCCAACCGCTTCACGGCGCCGTCACCATCCCGGATCGTACCTGGAAGATTTTCGACTGTTGAATGAGCGCGCTTCCCGCCTGTCTCGATTCAGTGCAGGTGATGAAGACTTGGCCTGAATGTTCTATTGCTCGTTCGACAAGCCGTGTCCGCCGACTTTCATCAAGGTCGGAAAATACGTCGTCGAGGAGCAGCACCGGGGGAAACCCAAATCGCTGTCTTGCGGACTCCTGAACTGCGAGCTTCAAGGCAATCACGGCTGTCCGCTGTTGACCTTGAGAAGCATGGAGGCGGCCATCCAAACCGCCGATCTCAATCTTCAGATCATCTCGATGAGGCCCGATCGAGGTGGAGCCACGGGCTATATCCTCGCGCCGAGTTTGTGCATAGGCATCCAGGGTATCAGCCGCATCGTTCTCCTGCAAAGACAAGCCCAGAATCTCGCCTTCAGCCAACTCGCCATGAGCCTGCGATGCTATCGGAGACAGTTCTGCCAGCCAGGTTCTGCGCGCGCTGCGCAGCGCCATTCCATGGGTCAGAAGCCGTTCCTCCCATGCTTCAAAGACCTCCGGCCCTGTCCAGTGTTCTCGGGCTGATTTCAAGAGCGCATTGCGCTGATCCAACGATCTCTTGTAGGCGGCGAGGTCCCGCAGATAGCTCGGCATGAGCTGTGCCAACTCCTCATCCAAGAACCCACGCCGATCTGAAGGATCGCCGCGAACGATGCAGAGATCCTGCGCTGAAAACGACACCGAAGGGAGACGTCCAAGCAGATCGGAGGCCCTGGGCAAACCCATCCCATTCAGAAGCGCCTTTTTTCGGCCCCCACGGGCCAATTCAACAGCCGCTTCCGTTCCCCCGGGACTCACGACTGCGGCAACCCGGAAAGCCTCTGATTCGCGCCGAATGGCGCTTCCATCGCGTCCCGACCTCATCAGCCGTCCAGTTGAAACAAGATGAATCGCCTCCAGAAGGGAAGTCTTGCCCTGAGCATTCGCACCCTCAATGATGTTCATCCCAGGCGAAGGGCTGATCTCAATCGACTCAAGAATCCGAAAATCTCGAGCACTCAGAGTTTCAATCAGAATGGCCATGTGCCATGCCCTCTCTTATAGAGCCTTTATTTCTTATAGAAATCTTATTGTTATTAACAGGCGAATCTGGTGGAAAAGGCAATTCAAGTCGATTCAAATGAACCTGGCAAATGCCCTGGAAAACCCTGGCCTGCAAATGGGGAATACATGAGGGTTTTCCTCCATCGCACTTCTCCCCATTGTTCTCCGCCAGAAATCCGCAGGTTTTACACAAGGTTGTGCATCCTTCCGTATTTCATGATGACCGCCTCCATCTGATAGATCGGATGGACATTGGCGACGGGCAGGATGTTGTGCTTGCCGGCGAAGGGATCCCAGATTTCCGCAATGCTCTTGACCTGCACGCTTGGAGTCAGTTCGGGAAAGCGGTCGCAGAGGCGCTTGATCGCGTGATACTCCTCCAAGTTCATCCGATGAAGCTCCCCGACCGTGTGCTCCCAAGGGTGGATGCCGTAGCGGTGGGGTGCGGGGCGAAAACTGAACTTGGGGCGCGGCTCGTGCACGACGATCGTTCCCGCGGCGAGGTCGCCGAGCCGCTGCGATTTGGAGTTCGTGAACATCGCGATCAACCCCACCAGACCAAAGCCGGGCATGATGTCGGCGAAAATGAGCAAACCCCGATAGATTGCGGCCGGAATGGTTTCAGGAGTTCCATCGTCCATCACCACCCTCAGGCCGACGATCTTCATCCCCAATGTCTGACCTCGCATCAAAATTTCGCAGATGGGGAAATAGATGAACATCGCAAATGAGATCAGAAAGATCGCGACCTGCAGCGGGACGGTCGTTCCCAAGGCCACCGTTGCGAATGTCAGAAGGATGCTGAGAATCAGCAGGATGACAACAGCAAAGATGACATCAAGCACAAATGCGCCGATCCTTGTCCCCGCATGGGCATAGCGCAGACTGACCACAACCTTTTCTGGGGTGAGAACCAGGTGCTGCTCCGTCACGAGTATCATCGTACCTGTCGCTGATCCTGATGATCGTTCCTTCGCGCTTGTTCTGGCTGCTGGTCGGGCTTGGTCTTCTCCTCGCTCTGGCCGGCCTTTTCGTGCGCGGAGCGGAGCTTTTGCTCATCCCCTACAACATCGTGCTTTTCCTCACGCTCTGGCTGACTGGGCGGCTCGCGGCAAAACAGGATTTTCTTCTCGTCAAGCGGCGGGTTGATCCGATTTTGTCGGTGAGGGTTCAGAATCAGGTGTCGCTGACGGTCGAGAACCAGAGCGATCAACCAGTCGAGTTGATGATTCGCGACGAGCCACCGATGGGCTGCCGTTCGACGCAGCATGAGTTCAGAACGAAGCTGGGGGCGGACCGATCCAAGACCTTCAGCTATCAGATTCTGCCCATCGAACGAGGAAGCGATTCTTTCCGGGGCACCTATATCCGCTACAAGGCCCCGCTTGGTCTCGCCTGGATTCAAAAAAAGTTCGACACCGAGCAGCCCGCACGAATCTATCCCAACGTGCTCGCTCTCCGCGAATACGAGCTTTTGAAGCAGAAGGGCCACCTGGAGCAGATGGGGGTCCGCCGATCACGCATCAAAGGGCTTGGCACTGAGTTCGAGAGCCTGCGTGATTACAACGAGGACGACATCCGCATTGTGGACTGGAAGGCGACTTCCCGCCGCGGCAAATTGGTGGTCAAGAACTTCGAGCAGGAGCGCAATCAGGCGGTCATCGTCTGCTTTGATGTGGGCCGACACATGCTGGCGCAGATTGATGGCGTCCGCAAACTCGACTACACCCTGGATGCCGGGCTGATGCTCATGTACGCCGCCGAGCGGATGGGCGATCAGATCGGAACGCTCGTCTTCAACGACCAAGTCAAGCGATGGATTGCTCCGAAGAAGGGAAGACACCAGGTTGCCGCGATCCTCGACACCATCCACGCCCTGCACGCCGAAGCGGTCCAGCCGGACCATGTTCGGGCGTTCAGCTATCTCGGAAGCCGCTGGAAGCGTCGCTCCCTGATCGTGCTCTTCACCGACGCGGAGACTAAAGAGGACAGCCAGGAGTTGATCGCCGCCCTCGGCCCCTTCGCCCGCCGTCACCTCCTCTTCATCGTCCGCGTGATGGACCCGCGTCTGCGTGAGCTTCAAACGATGAAGGTCGAAGATGACCGGGATTTCTACGACAAAGCGGCTTCATTGATCTATGCCCGCGATCGGCGCGAAGCGGAGAATCTGCTGAGCGTCGCGGGCTATCAGAGCATCGAGGCGGAACCCCAGGAACTCTCCGGCGCCCTCGTCACCGCCTATCTCCGCGTCAAAGAGCTGAACCTGATCTAGCGGGTATCGTCTCGCTCATGTCAAAGAGCCTGCGTGACTTCGTTGAGGAAGCCCTGCAGACGGTCCCCGAGATCGCCCCGGAGGACGTCTCCAGCCATGAAGGGTGGATGATCCTGGATGTGCGCGAGCCGGAGGAGTTCGCCGAGGGTCACCTTCCTGGAGCGATCAACATCCCGCGTGGCTTCCTGGAAGTCAAGGCTGATCTGGAGCACAAAAAGCGGGATGACCGCCTCGCTGATCGGAGCCAGAAGATCATCTGCTACTGCGGTGGCGGGCACCGCAGCGCGCTGGCGGCAAAAACGCTGAACGAAATGGGATTTGAATCCGTGGTCAGCATGAAGGAAGGCTGGACAGGCTGGACGCAGCGGAATCTGCCGGTGGAGAAGGAATGACTCCGCAAGAGGTTCTCAATGCGACTTCGCTCGGCGATCTCATGCGTCGCGCCTGCCTCTGCTGGCCGGATCGTGTCGCGCAGATGCGCCCGGAGAAGGGCGGTGAATTCAAAAGCGTCCCCTACAAGGAGCTATGGGAGGAGGTCTGGACTTGGTCGCAGGCGCTGTCGACTTTCAACCTGAGTTCCGGCGACTGCATTCTCATCTTGGGCGAAAGCGGCTATGAGTGGGGATTGACCGATTGGGCCGCGCAGACACTTGGACTGATCGTCGTGCCGATCTATCCAACATTGCCCCCGGATCAGGCGCAGTACATCGCCGACGATTGCCAGGCCAAGCTGCTTGTGGCCCAGACCTCCGCACATGCCGCCAAGGTTCAAGGAATCCCCACTACTCTGATGCGCCAGGAAGAAGGCCATGACTGGCTTTTGGGTCGTGCTGTTC
>JAEYWW010000053.1 GCA_023428805.1 Armatimonadota bacterium
GGCTTGGCCACGCCATTTGCCGAAGGGCGATCCTACACAGGCGAGCAGTCGGTCGAGCTTTCGCTCCACGGCTCCCGCGCCTCGGTTTCCGCGCTTTTGGAGAAAATTTACATGCAGGAAGTCCGGCCTGCTGAACCGGGAGAATTCACGCTTCGCGCCTTCGTGCATGGCCGGGTGGATTTGACGCAGGCGGAGGCGGTGCAGGAGACTGTAGCCGCCGCCACCGATGCTCAAGCCAGCCTCGCCCACCGCATTCGGCATGGAGAGATTCACCAGCGCATCGAGTCAGTTCGCCAAATCCTCGTCGGGGTGCTCGCGCAGATCGAGGCGAGCACGGATTTTGGCGAGGAGGTGGGCGATGTGGACCGCGAACTCGCTGAAACCCGGCTGTTTGAATCGCAAAGTCAGATCGATCAGCTCCTGCAGACCGCCGCCGCCGGTCAGGTCATCCGCGATGGTCTCCGCATCGCCATCGTCGGAGAGCCGAACGCGGGCAAGTCTTCCCTGCTCAACCTTCTCCTGGGCCGCGAGCGGGCCATCGTGACACCGGTTGCCGGAACGACGCGCGACACCATTGAGGAGCCAGTCGACCTGGGCGGCATCCCCTGCATCCTGATCGACACCGCCGGAATGCGCGAAACAGATGATGAAGTTGAGAAAATCGGTGTCGAGCGTTCCCGCGCCGCTCTCGAGTCCGCCGACATCGTGTGGCGCGTCTACGACGCCACGCTCCCACCTCCAAAGAGTCTCCCGAACGAGCTTTTGATCGCCAACAAGAGTGATTTGAACCCGAATCCTCCGGCAGGCATGGCCGTTTCCGCATTGACGGGCGTTGGGGCAGGCGCATTGATCAAGAGCATCAAGAATCACATACCCGCCGCCGGACAGGAGCCGCTGATCAACCGACGCCACGAGCCGCTCCTTCAACAAGCCAGAGAAGCCATCAGCCACGCATCGGATACGCTCAGCCAGCCCGTGCCGGACGACCTCGCCGCAGTCGGGCTTCAGCAGGCGATCCGGCTGCTGGGCGAAATCACGGGCGAGACCACCCCGCCCGATGTCATCGAACGCATCTTCCGAGACTTCTGCATCGGAAAGTAATCGAACAACCCAAGTATCCTCACACCTGATGCGTTCTTGGGTTGAGGAGTGCTCGTTCTGCTTCGGGGAAATCGAGAGGTATTGGCGATGGAACCGGTCGGCCCGCACCCGGAAGGTTCTGAAAGACTTCTGGCATGAGTGGCAGGCGAAGAGCGAGGAAGAGGCAGCCGACCTTTCGCCGAGCGACCAGCTTGACCGCGCGCTTCTGCAATGGAAATGCCGCCGCTCGCTCTTCGAGCTTTCGCGGTTGGATCACCTCTCCGCCCTGAGCGGCGAAGATGACGTGATCGCTCAGGACATCTTCAGTCTGGAGCATGACCGCTGGTGCCTGGATCGGCGCGAGCCCGAAGACATGGCGAACCAGGTGAGCGCGATCAATCGCAAGATCAAGTCGATCAGCGCCGAACCGGAGCCACCCTACGCGCTCTGGGCGGCGAACAGTCTGAAGCAGGCTCAAGAGGCGCTCCAAGCCTGGAAGAAATCAACCCTCGGCTACAATCCGACCGCTCAATGGTGGCTGGAAACCCCGGTCGCTGAACTCGAAAGACTTCTCGACGAGCGCATCAAGCATCTCAAAGAAGAAGCCGCCGGACAGAAAGGCGAATCGAGCGACCCCCTGGTCGGCACCCCCGTTGGCCGAGAGGCAATTGAGGAGGAATTGAGGTGCGAAGCCGTTCCCAGAACTCCAGAAGGCATGCTCGAAATCGGACGGCGTCAGGCCGAATGGTGCCGCCAGCAGATGTCCGCCTGCGCGCGAGAGCTGGGTCACGATGACTGGCGCGACGCATTGGAGGCGGTAAAGAAGGATCACGTCGCCCCGGGCGATCAAGAGCGGTTTGTCTATGACCTCTGCGGGGAGGCCATCGAATGGACGGAAAAGCTCGATCTCGTCAGCCTCTACCCGCTCTGCCGGAACATGTGGAATGTGGAGATGCTGAGCGAGGAAGCACAGCGATCTCTTCCTTTTTTGGGATACGGCGGACAGAAGGTGGTTGTCAGCTATCCGCTTCCCGGCATGGACCACGAGACCAAGCAGATGAGCATGGCGGGCAACTGTCGGGCGTTCACGCGGGCCGTCGTTCCTCATGAATTGATCCCCGGCCACCACCTGCAGCTTTTTGAAGCCGACCGGCTGAGCCCCTACCGCCGGATGTTCGAGACTCCCTTCCATGTCGAAGGCTGGACGATCCATTGGGAGCTTCTTCAACTCAAGCTGGGCTGGGCGCGGACTCCAGAGGAGAAGATCGGGATGCTCTGGTGGCGGCTGCACCGCTGCAACCGCATTGTGGTTTCGCTCGCCTTCCACTTCGGCGAAATGACCCCGGATGAAATGGTCGAGTACCTGGTCGAGCATGGCGGACAGGAAAGACATACCGCAAGGAGTGAAGTGCGTCGGTTCATCGGCACCAGCTATCCTCCGCTCTACCAATGCGCCTACCTGATCGGCGGCTTGCAGATGCACGCCCTCTACCGTGAACTCACCGAAGATCGGGGATGGACGCCCAAGGAAGCGCACGACCGCATCCTCGCCGAGAACGGAATGCCGATCTCCTGTCTGCGCGACCGACTCCTTGGATTGGAAATGGGCGAGACGCTGAAAGGTTGGGATTTTGAAGAGAGAGCGGTTCGATGACGGTGCGAGAACTGGATCAAATCCTCGAAGGCATTGCGCCGAAGGCGTGGGCGTTCTCCTTCGATAAAGTCGGGCTCCAGGTCGGGTCGATGGATTGGCCCGCAAAGAAGGTGGCGGTCAGCCTCGACAGCAGCCTCGGGGCGGTGCGATTTGCAAAGGAGATCGGAGCGGATGTGCTCCTGGCACATCACCCCCTGATCTGGGATCCGATCAAGATGATTGATGCGGACAACGTCCGACACCAGGTTTTGATCGAACTGATCCAGAACAAGATCGCCTTTATCGCCGCCCACACCAACTGGGACTGCGCGCCGAACGGCCTCAACGACGCCTTGGCCGAAAAGCTTGCTCTGACAGACGTACGAGCGTTTGGATCCGCAAACCCTCTCCAGCGATACAAACTCGTCACCTTCATTCCGAAAAAGGACGTTGAATCCCTGCTGGATGCGTTGAGCCAAGCGGGGGCGGGCCGAATCGGCGACTACGAGCGATGCGCGTTCCAGTCGTCGGGCCAGGGCACGTTCCTCGGACTCCCCGGCACGAATCCAGCCGTGGGGGCTGCCGGGCACAGAGAGGTGG
>JAEYWW010000083.1 GCA_023428805.1 Armatimonadota bacterium
AGGTAGTCCATCTCCAGCTCCCCCAAAAGATCGAAGCTGTTGCGGGGATTGTCGGAGGCCGGGCGCAGATACCCGGCCGCGTCGGGCACGGGGAAGATGTTGGCGTTCGGAAAAACCTGCCGCAACGCGTGCTGGGCGCCCAATTGAAAGAAGGCGTTGCCAACGTTGGTTGACCAGTATCCGGTGATGACTCCGATATTCATGCGCGGCTTGCAACCGGAAGACTCATTGAAGCGAGCAGATGGCAGATGCCCTCGTCAAGGCTTGTCTGCGCGGCCCAGCCGAAGCGGCTGGCCAGAAACGACACATCGGCCACCGAATGACGGATATCGCCTGCCCGCGCCTCGTGATGAGTACGGTAGATGTCGCGGTTGGCCGAGCGGGAAATGGCCTGGGTCAGTTGGTTCAACGAAGTCTCTCGCCCAGTTCCTCCATTGGCCACCCAGTATCCGGCCCACTTTTCCTGAGCAAGCTTGACGAGCAGCGAGCAGGCATCCTTCACGTAGAGGAAGTCCCTGGTCTGCGACCCATCGCCGAAAACCCTCAGCTCTTCTCCGGCGATGGCCGACCCACAGAACTTGCTGATGACCCCCGAGTAGGGCGAAGAGGCATCCTGACGAGGCCCATAGATGTTGAAGAACCGAATCGCCGCTCCCTGGAACCCAGCAGACTCACTGAAATACCGAAGGTAATGCTCTCCCATCAATTTTTCGATCCCGTACGGAGAGATCGGTGTTGCGGCCATTCCTTCGCGCAGCGGAATCTGTTCGGGCACTCCGTAGACCGCCGCCGAACTCGCGAAGATCACTTTCTCCACTCTGTGTCGCTTTGCGGCCAGGAAAGTTGCGAGCGATCCTTTGAGGTTGGACTCAAGGGTTTCTTCGGGGTTTTGGATGCTGCGCACAACCGACGCATTGGCCGCGAGATGATAGAGCACATCTGCGCCGCCGGAAAGCGCTTTGTCGAGTGAATCTTCGGAGCAGATGCTGCCCTCGACCAGCTTCAGCCGGGCATGGGGAAAGGGGAGATTTTCGAGGCGGCCAGTCGAAAAGTTGTCCAGCACCACGACTTCGATGCCCTGCTCCAGCAACGCATCAACCAAATGTGAACCAAAAAAACCAGCTCCGCCAGTCACAACGGCGCGCACGGGATGACTTTACCTTCACACCTGCGTGAGCAGATCGTGAAGAAGGTCGCGCCATTGCAAAAGAACACGCTCCTCACAGTATTTTTCCGACACAACTCTCTGAGCCCGAACACTCATTTCAGGATCAAATTCACGTTTCGCGTTCTGGATTGCCCGGGCGAGAGCATCCCCGTCGCCGGGAGGGACAACCCAGCCAACTCTGTTTTCGCGAATCACAAGGCTCAACTCGGAGTCATCCTCCGAACAGGCGATGAGGGGGATCCCGGCCGCGAGGATGTTGTACATCCGGCTGGGCACCGAAACCCCGCTCATTCCCGGCAGAAACGAGATCACCTGCACATCACATGCGCTGATGGAGTCATTCAGTTGATCTGCCGGAAAGAAATCATGGAGGGTCACGTTCCGGAGCTTGCGATTTTGAATCTGTTGCTCCAGCCAGCCACGCTTCGCCCCTTGACCGACGATCATGAAATGAACATCGCTTTCGATCAGCTTTTCGGCGGCTTCGAGAATCGCTTCCAGCCCATGTGTTCGACCGATGTTTCCCGCCATCTGCACGACAAATCTGTCCTGCAAGCCGAGTTTGAGGCGGATCGGATTCGGCGTTTGGCCAGAATCAAGGGCGGCATTCGCGAAGTTGGGAATGACGGCAACTTTATCCTCCGTGCCTTCGAGTCGGCTGAGACACCGCTGCCGCATGCACCGGCCGATGGCCACGATGCGGTCAGCATTCCTCATCAACCGCTCGCTGGCACGACGGAGTTTTGCCGCCAGCTTGGAATCTGGTGAGGTGAGGCCGGCTGCAATGATGGCCTCAGGATAGAGATCGTGGACCAGAAGCACAAATCGAGCTTTCTTCCAGCGCGCGATTTTCTGGAAGAGCGGCGGCATCGTCGGCGGGTTGGTGACCGCGACGACCACATCCCCCCGTCGAATCAGCCGCAATCCAGCCCACGCCATGCTGATCGTGATCGAGACGGCGTTGATGGCCCGGCCCGCGAGATTGTTCTTGTCGAAGCGAGTGCCAGCGCATCTTGTGATCTGCACTTTGTCCCATGCTTCGCGGCGGGGCGCCTTTTCACGGATGTCATAGCGCGGCTGACCGCAGATCGCGTGAACAGGGAAGTCGGATGCGAGTCCGCAGGCGATTCGAGAAAGATACTTGGCCGTCGCATTGGTTTCCGGATGAAAGAGCTCCGAAACCATCACCACCTTCCTGGGAGGTTTGGGCGCGGCCATGACGAGACATTCTATTCGACTATCGACTTTACGGGATGCTCACGATGGCAGGGGTATAGTGAAATCCCCATTTACGCCGAGCCCGGTGCCGGCGCGAGAGCGCGTCCATGAACTCAAAATCGCCGCAGATGCCGCCGGGCGTCAATCTGGACTTCCAAACCGTGAAGGTTCACCTTCGGAGATATTTTTGGATTTATGGCATCTGTGTTTTGGGTTTGGGGGGATGGATGGCCTTCGGCACGATGCGGGTCAAGCCCATCTATGCCGCCGAAGCGACCATCCTCATGGCGGGCACCGAGTCCGCGAGCGACATCGGGATGCTCTTCATGCGGGACACCTCCAATCCTGTCTACGTTCTCGAAGGGGTTCTCAAGTCCTTCAGCTCCCGAGAGATGATGTCGGCCAAGACTGGAATTCCTCATCAAAAAATACAAGATCGACTGATCATACTTCCCAATATCCAGACTAAACAGCTCCTCATCCAATC
>JAEYWW010000085.1 GCA_023428805.1 Armatimonadota bacterium
CCCAAAGCCCCTGATGGGCGCGTTCACGATCCGCGCCGGACTGCGCCGCGAGGGCCATGCCATAGGCCGCCGCCACCCCAATCGCCGGAGCCCCCCGCACCGCCATATCCCGAATCGCATCGCGCACCTCCTCCCATGTGCGGAGGTGCAGCCAGACTTCCCTCCCCGGAAGCACCCGCTGATCCAGCAGCTCCAAGCAATCATCCTGCCATCGAAGGGCGACCAGGGACATGGAATCTATTTTGGGCGATCTATTGTGAGACACTCAGGTATCAGGCAAACGTAGCCTGCCTCAAGTTGCCACAATCGCATAGGAGGGTAGAGCCAAAGAGGTGTGCCGAACCTCCGCCAGAATCTGCTGCTGCATTTCAATGAAGCTCCGCAGGCAATCTGGCACGGCGTCGGAGGATGCGTCCAATGCCATGTCGATCTCCCATTTCCCATCATCCAGCCGCGAAGCATCCACCAACTCTTCTCGTTCAACCTGCCATCCAGTTCCGGCCAGCACCTCCCGAAGTTTCTCTCGAGTGTAGGGGGTTCGGATATTCGCCTCGCTCGATTTGTTGAACGACTCAACCTGCCCTTGGACGAGAACTGCGAGAAAATGACCGAGCTGATCAATGGAGCGGGGCTGCATATCCCATTCGGAGAGGCAGAGCCTGCGCGTCCAAGGCCGCGCTTTCGCAAGAACTGCGGCGAGCTGATCCAATGACTCGAAGTACCAGGTGCAGTGCGCCAAGACCACCGCATCAAACCCGCCGGGATTGAAGACTGCCTCCAGAACATCAAAGCCGAACCGGACATCCAGCCGGCCTCCAAGCGGCCCCGCCATCAGGTGATCCATCGAGTCTCCGAGAGTCACCGGCGCACCATAATTGCGGTCAGCAAGATCGACCGCCACGATCTGCCCCGATTCGCCCACTGCATCCGCCAGCACCGCCGTCATGTCGCCCTGACCGCACCCGATTTCCAGCACCATCTGACCTTCGCAGATGCCCCAACTCTCAACCAGCTTCTGACGAAACGCAGTCTGAGCGATCTGCTGATTTGGCCCAAGTGGATAACCCAGCATCAATTCGGCAATCTCGGCAGGTGAACGCATTGGATCAGTATGTTGGATAATCAACAACACCTACCGCACCTACTTCTATCTTCCGATGGTCCTCCAATGTTTTGCCATCGCCTTCAGAATCAAGTAGGCGGCAACCCCGCAACTTTGCCGATCAACGCTCCTTCAAGTAAGCCGATACTTCCCACATCGGGCAGCCATTTGGCGGGCCTGTGCATACGTTTTGAAGACAAACGGATTGGGAGGCGAAATGGATCGGGAACGGGTGATCGACGTTCTGTTTCCGGCGAAGAGGCATGTGCAGCATGTCTCGCCGGGGATGCAGACGCGCATCATGAGCGAGCACTACCACCAGGGCGATCTCATCATCGCCGGACTGATGTTTGTCCATTTCCTGATCGCCTGCGGTCTGAGCTGGGTTTATGACACCTGGACGCTGGGTGTCGGGGGAGGCGGTGTCGCGTTATTCGCATTCATGTTCTGCGCCCGCTTCCGCCCCGGCACCTATCTCACCCGGTGCATGGCGGGCATGAGCTTCATGGCCTTTGCGGCGATCCACGTCTCCCAGATGCGCGGAATGCCCGAGATGAATTTCTTCTACTTCACGGCCTTCTGCATGATGGTCGTCTACCAGGATTGGCGATGCTTCTGGCCGGCCGCATTGCTGGCAATCCTTCAACAGTCCATCTTCTTCCTGCTCATCAGCAAAGGTGTGTCCGCATTCTCACTCTGGACTCCCGATGAACGCTACGGGGGATTGAGGCTCGGATTTCACATGGCCATCCTCGCGGTCGAAGTAGCCCTCTGCGCCTACTGGGCGGAATTCTTCCGTCAAAAAACCATTCGGGGGGCCATCCAAAAAGCCGAGATCGAGGAAAGCCGCCGGGTCATCCAACTTGAACTCAAGCAGACCGAAGCCCACGTCAACGAGCTGCATCGCGACCGGAGACAGCTCCAACGTCACGCCGTCGAAAGCGATCTGCGCGCAGCGCAGGCAATGGAGCAGTTGGAGAAGGTCGAGCAGAGCCGTCAGGAACTCGAAGAACTCAAGGCGAACCTGGAGGCCCGCAATGCCGAGCTCAAAGACCTCAGCGACCGCGATGGATTGACCGGCCTCTACAACCACCGATCATTCCAGAACAGCCTGACCGACCTCCTGCGCCGAGGAAAATCATTCAGCTTGATCCTCCTGGATCTCGACCGATTCAAGCAGCTCAATGACAACTTCGGCCACCTCCGCGGTGACTGGGTGCTCAGGGAATCGGCCAAGGTGATGACTCAGGCCTGCGGAGATGAGTGCGTCATCTGCCGCTATGGCGGTGAGGAGTTTGCGATCCTCGTGCCAAATTCACTGCCCCGTCAAGCCATGAAGGTTGCCGACAACATCCGCGCCCGCATCGAAGACCACGATTTTTCCGGCATTGACGTCACCGCATCGCTCGGGGTGGCATTCAATCGCAACAGCAGCTTGAGCGCCGACGAAATTGTCCACCTGGCCGACACCGCCCTCTACCAGGCGAAGCGTCAAGGACGAAACCAGGTTGTCGTCGCGGATCAAAACGATCTGATTTCCACCGCATCCTGAGACATTTCGAGTGCTTCCAGCATTGAGGATAGGTATGAAGCGATTTTTCCTCGCGGCGATCATCACCGCCCTCGCCACGGCATCTTTCGCCGAAATCAAGACCAAAACCTTCGACTACAACCACGACGGAACCGTCCTTGAAGGTTTTGTCGCATGGGATGATTCCAAAACTGGACCGCGCCCCGGCGTGATGATCGTCCACGACTGGGATGGGCTGAACGGCTATGAGCAGACCCGCGCCAAGATGCTCGCCGAGCTGGGCTACGTCGGATTCGCGGTGGACATCTACGGCAAGGACAGCCGCCCCAAAACCCAGCAGGAGAATGGACAGCAGGCGGGCAAGTATCGCGGCGATCTTCCGCTCTTCCGGGGTCGAATGAAGGCCGCGCTCGAGGCGATGAAGGGCATGACCGACATGGTTGATCCCGCCAAAACCGCCGCCATCGGATACTGCTTCGGCGGCGGGGGAGTGCTCGAAATGGCCCGCGCCGGGATGGATGTGAATGGCGTCGTCAGCTTCCACGGCGGACTCAGCACCACGATGCCCGCCACCGAGGGCGGCGTGAAGTCCAAAGTGATGGTCTGCCACGCGATGCAGGACCCGTCGGTGCCCCGCGACCAGTTCAACAAATTCCTCGACGAAATGCGGGACGCTAAAGTGGACTACCAACTCGTCGCCTTCAATGAGGATGTCCACCCCTTCACTGTGATCGGAGGGCCAAGCTACCGCCCGGATGCCGACCGTCGAAGCTGGGCGGCGATGCAGGATTTCTTCAAAGAGATTTTCGGCTGATCCCCCAAAGACTCGAAAAATGCCAGTTCGCCGCCCGCGCGAACTGGCATTTTCAGTCTTTGCTTCGTCAAACTGAAGCTCATGCTTGCACTTGCTTTGGCGGCGTTGACCACCGCTCCTGATGTGGATGTCGAAGGGCTTCTTGGGGAGATGATGAACCGGCATGCTCCGCTCCAGGCCGAGAACGCCAACTACACCGTCAAGCAGGCCAGCAGCTACGACCGGAAATCGAAGGAGCCAAATACTCCCGAATGGTGGGCCAACGACGACTGGTCCAACTTCGTCCGCATTGACGACGTGGACGGCAAGAAGGAATACGTCTTGATGGACGTGACCGGGCCGGGCGCCATTGTCCGGTTCTGGATCACCGGATTCCAATACAACCGCAACATCAAGTTCTATCTCGACGGCGCGACCACTCCCACCTTTCAGATGCCGATCGACAAGGCCATTGGCGGCGACGGCTTCGCGCCCGACCCGCTCAGCTACGAGTCCGCTCGTGGGCGCAACCTCTATTTCCCCATTCCCTACTCCAAAAGCTGCAAGGTGACGGTCGATGGAGCCTATGCCCGCGAAACGGGAGACTTCAAAGACAACCTCTACTATCAGATCAACTATCGAACCTACAATCCCGAGGTCGTGATCGAAACTCTGACTCCAGCACGCCTTTCCGACGCGATCGATATGATCCAGGAGACTGCGGGCAGGCTGGAAAACCCGGAATCTGAACCCTCCATCCAAACCGCCGATATGGAGAAGACACTCGCTCCCGGCGAATCGACGGTCATCAATCTGAGCGGTCCGGCAGTCATCAACAATCTCTCCGTCAACCTGTCCGATGCCACCGACAAACTCGCCGCCGCCCGCCAGACCGTCATCCGCATGGAGTTTGACGGCGTGGAGACAGTCTGGGCGCCAGTCGGCGACTTCTTCGGAGCAGGCTTCAACCAGGGCGTCCACACGACTTGGAACCGGGGTTCATCCGAGGGGCTCTACAGTTCATTCTGGCCGATGCCCTTCGGCAAATCCGCAAAGATCACCATCGAGAATCGCGGCACAAGCAACGTTCCGGTTTCGGTGTATGCCGGGGCGACGGGCTACGAATGGAACGAGAACAGCCTCCACTTCCACGCCCAATGGCGCATGAAATCCCAGCGCACCAAGCGCGGAACCGGCACCGAGGACTTCACCTTCTGCGACATCAAAGGGCCTGGATTCTATGTCGGCGACAACATCGTCCTCCGCAACGCAGACCCCGCTTGGTGGGGCGAGGGGGATGAGAAGATTTACGTTGACGGCGAGAAATTCCCCTCGCACTTCGGCACCGGAACCGAGGACTACTACGGCTACGCCTGGTGCACACCGGAGTATTTCAGCAAGCCCTTCAACGCGCAGCCGCAGGCGAGCGGGCCGCAGAACGCGGGGCTCGTGACCAACGTGCGCGAGCGGTCGCTGGACATGATCCCCTTCCGGTCATCGCTCAAGTTCGACATGGAGATCTGGCATTGGGTCGAAGCCGACCTCGACTACGCCTCCACCGCGCTCTTCTATGCCAAGCCCGGGCTCAACCCCGCTCCCCAGTCGCTGGACGCGATCAAGTCTCCGGTCTGGAAGCCGATTCCGTCGGGAGGATATGAGATTGTTGAGCTGACCGGAGGCCAGGTGGTGACGCAGAACCTGCTCAGCTTCGGCGAGCACTGGGACAAGAACGACCAGCTCTGGTGGACCGGCGGCAAGCCCGGCGACAAGCTCACGATTCCCTTTGAATCATCCAAAGAGGGCCGCCAAGTCCTCGAACTCACCACCACGATGGCCCCCGACTACGCCATCGTCCGCGTCTATCTGAACGGCCAGAAAATCGGCGACGACCTCGACCTCTACAACGAAAAAGTCATCCGCCAAGTCCACACCTACGACACGGTCGATTTGAAGTCGGGGCGCAACACGCTGACGTTTGAGATCATCGGAACGAACGCGAAAGCGGTCCCGGCTTATATGTTTGGGCTGGATACGGTGACGGTGAAGTAGAGATTCAGAAGAGATTTCCTTGTCTCGAGTTGATGCTGGACAAGGGAATTCCTGCATCCAAAAACGCCTGCTTCTGCAGCCGCTCAAACGCGATGTCCGCCAGCCGCTCAAGATTCACCACGTCCTCGCGGTTGTAGGCGATCAGTTTGTCCAAAGACCCCGTGCGCCCCATGCGGTGCTCGCGCCAGAGGCGGATCGCGTCCAGGCCGGTCACGCCGTCCAAATCGCCGCGCGATATCCCGAACTGCTTCTCGATCTTCTTGAGTCCGCCCCGGATTCCGACCTGCTTCAGGGCGAAGCAGAGGTCGATGTGAATCTGGTCCATTTCTAGCTTGGGGAATCGCTTGCGGATCATGGGGAGATCGAAGCCTGCGCCGAAGAATGTGACGATCACCTGATACTGACTCAGGATGTCGGGAAGAGCCGCCAGGCCATCATCTTTGTTCAAGCAGATGAATTCCCTGCCATCCCACAGGCCGATGATCGTGATCGAGTCTCCGAGCTGACCGCCGTCGGTCTCGATATCCAGGCAGACCATCTTCTCTCGAAACTCCGGCCAGGCCCGCCAGGCGTTGCGGCTGCCGAGCATCTTCACAAAGTGCTGGTGCCGCCCCTCGTTCAAAGCCTCGCGGCAATGCCCGAGTGACGTCCGAAGAAGCTCCGTCGAGCCCGCCTTCCAGGATTCGGGGGCGGCGAGAAAATCATCCCATGTCCAGCAGCCCTGCCGCCACAGATCACGCTCGGTATGCGCGCCGACTCCGGGAATGTGGCAGAAAGTGCTGGTCAGCAAGCCTTAATACTCGCTCATCGGGCGCGCCTTGAGATTGGCGCGAGTCTGCATGGCCTTCTGCGGAAGCTCGATCAACGTGGTGGTCGAAGACGGGAAGAAGTACTTTTGAGTCGGGTCATCGTACCAATAGGTCCCCGTTTCCAAGTTCTGGTCGAACTCACCCGCGACGCGCATGAGCCCCCTGCCGTACCACACGCCCTTGATGCCGGTGCCGAAGAAATAGGCGGAGGTCCATTCCCCGTTCAGAGTGATCGTGCCCTGGCCGAAGTAGCTGATATACCCGTCCTTTTCAAACTCTTTTCGCAGGTTCCCGGCAAGCTGGGCGGTGCCTTTGAGTTCGCGGATGACAATGGAACCTTTGAAGCTGACCTGAAGGCGACCCGAGCTTCGGATGGAGCGGCCCGAGCCGATGCTGGTTTGGAAATGCAGAGTTGCGTAATCATCCTTGACCGGGAGCGCGCCTCGCTGCTCCTGGGTGGCAGGCTGCGGAACCGCCAAAGCCACAAGGGCGAGCGCGGGCAACATCATCAAACTGCGGACAACCTTCAAACCAATCCTTCCTTCAAAAGACACTCTATTATGACCGCCCCCGGCATGGGGGAGCAGCCGACCGAAAGATTCAACAGGACAACCCGCCCACCCGTTCCCGCATAAATTTAGGCTATACTAATTTTCATAGTGAAGACTTTTCTCGGCATTGCTTCCTTCATGGCACTGCTTTTCACGGCTGGCTGCCGGGAGCAGGGGCCGACTGCCCGCAGCGAGAGGCTCGTCATCGTCGCCACAACCAGCCAAGTGCGCGACATGGCGGAGAACATCGTCGGGGACAAATGCGAAGTGATCGGACTGATGGGCCCGGGCGTCGATCCCCACCTCTACAAGCCGACAGCCGGAGATGTCCAAAAGCTCGAGTCCGCCGACATCATCATCTATTCCGGGCTCGAACTCGAAGGACGCATGGGCGAGATTTTCGAGAAGGCCGAGTCGGGCGGGCGGACGGTCATCGCCGCCGCTGACGGCGTTCCCGAGCACGCGCTGATCCCGCTTGCGGCCATCCCCGGCCATCACGACCCCCACTTCTGGTTCAACCCAGTGCTTTGGGAGCAGGCGGCGGCACACGTCGCCGACGAACTCGGCAAGGCAGTCCCCGACCAAGAAATCTACTTTCAGGCCAATGCGACCCGCTTCGCCAATGAACTCAAGGAAGTCGATTCCGCGGCTCAATCCCAGTTTGCGGAGCTGCCGAAAGACCAGCGCATCCTGGTCACCGCCCACGACGCGTTCGGCTACTTCGGCGCGCGCTACGGATTTGAAATCCATGGCATTCAGGGGACCAGCACCGTCAGCGAAGCGGGTGCCGGAGACGTGCAGCGGCTCGCCGACCTGATCACACGCAAGAAGGTCAAGGCGATGTTCGTTGAAACCTCCGTCCCCAAAGCCACCATCGAGGCCCTCCAAAAAGCAGTCCGATCCCGCGGCTGGGAGATCAGCATTGGCGGCTCGCTCTATTCCGACGCCATGGGCAGCGCCGGAACCCCTGAAGGAACCTACATCGGAATGTTCCAGCACAACGTCAAGACCATCGTTGATGCGCTGAAATGAACGCCGCCCTCTCCGTCCGCGACCTGACCGTCGCCTATTCTGAAAAACCAGTTCTGTGGGATATCGACCTCGACATCCCCTCAGGGTCTCGAACCGCCATCGTCGGCCCCAATGGCGCGGGAAAAAGCACCCTCATCAAGGCGGTCCTCGGCCTGATTCCCGTCGCGGCGGGCACGATCCGCGTCTTTGACCAGCCCGTCGATCAAGCCCGCCAGCGCATCGGCTGGGTCCCCCAGCGCAGCCACGTCGATTGGGACTTCCCCGCCGACGTTCTGGACGTGGTGATGATGGGGCGATACGGCCGGCTCGGCTGGTTCAAACGGCCAGGAAAGCGCGATCGCGAAATTGCATTGGACGCGTTGGATCAGGTGAGCATGGCCGACCTTCAGAAGAGGCATATCAGCCAGCTCTCCGTCGGCCAGCAGCAGCGTGTCTTCCTCGCCCGCGCCCTGGCCCAGCAGGCTGACCTCTACCTGATGGATGAGCCCTTCGCCGGTGTGGATGCCGTGACCGAAGAGGCCATTGTCCAGATTTTGCGCCGCCTCCAAGCCGACGGAAAGACGAGCGTCGTCGTTCATCATGACCTGGATACTGCCCAGGAATATTTCGACCATGCGGTGCTTTTGAACATCCGACTCACCAACTCCGGGCCGATGAGCGAAGTCTGGAATCAGCAGTCGCTCGAAGCCGCCTACGGCCACCGCGCCGCCCAGCTATTCTCATGAATCTGCTGTTCGACTACACCTTCCGCCAGGTCGCGCTCGGCTGCGCGATCTTCGGATTGGCGAGCGGGGTCATTGGGTGCTTCGCAATTCTGCGTCGGCAGGGGCTGCTCGGCGATGCCCTGGCCCATGCATCTCTTCCGGGCATCTGCCTTGCCTTCCTGGTCGCCAAAAGCTCATCCCCTGCCCCTCTGATGGCGGGCGCAGCGGCGACGGGCTCGGTGGCCGCAGGATTGATCCAAGGTTTGGTGAAGCGCGCGAAGGTTGACGAAGGTTCGGCTCTCGCCGTCATGCTGACCTCATTCTTCGGGCTGGGCATCGTGCTCCTCTCCTTCATCCAAAAATCAGGCGATGCCACCCAGGCCGGACTCGACAAGATGATCTTCGGTCAGGCCGCCTCGATCACCGATGAGCACGTCCGGGTGATCGCGATTGTCGCGGCTGCTGTCCTCCTGATCGTCATCGCATTGCACAAGGAGATGAAGCTGGCCTGCTTCGACCCGGATTTTGCGTCAGTCCAGGGCCTCCGCATCGGCCTGCTGAACGCCCTCATGACCGCAATCCTGGTCGCCAGCATCGTCATCGGGCTCAACACGGTGGGCGTCGTGCTCATGTCCGCCATGCTCGTAGCCCCCGGCGCGGCGGCCCGCCAGTGGTCGCGCAGCTTGACCGGAATGCTATGGGGGGCAGGGGCCATTGGAACTGGCGCAGGCGTTTCTGGTGCGTGGGTCAGCATGGTCTACCCCAACACCCCGACTGGCCCCGCAGTCGTGGTGTCTCTGGCAGCCATCGCATTGTCATCAATCCTCTTTGGCCGAGAACGCGGCTTAATCTGGGTACGGATGAGGCAAAGGAAGGCATTGGCATGAGCTTCCAAATCGCAGTGATCCTGACTGCCGTGAGCATCGCCGCCGCCTGCTCACTTTCCGGGATTTTTCTGGTCATCCGGCGCATGGCTATGATGGCGGATGCTATCTCCCACTCCGTCCTTCCTGGCTTGGTCGCGGCCTATGTCATTGCCCGAGGACCCAATCTGCTTGCGGGAATCCTTGGCGCGGCGGCGGCTGGCCTCTTATCCGTTGTTCTGGGCGAAGCCGCAACACGCTTGGGCAAGCTTAAAAATGACGCCGCTATTGGGCTCGTCTTCCCAACTCTCTTCGCACTTGGCGTATTGATCGTCTCCCGCTTTTACAGCAATGTGCATATTGATGCAGATTCTGTCCTCTCCGGCAATCTGGAATATGTCGCCCTGGACCCGATTCGTTACGCCGGATACAACTTCGGCCCGAAGGCGATGGGAACCGGCATTCTTCTGATCCTTTTCAACGCCATATTCCTTAAACTGCTTTGGCGACCTCTGAAAGCCGCCTCGTTCGATCAGGATCACACACGATCTCAGGGAATCTCGACAGCATCGCTCCACATCATGCTCATGACCCTGGTTTCGATTACGGCGGTTGGAGCATTCAGCGCAGTCGGTGCAATCATGGCCGTATCTTTGATCGCCGCCCCTGCGGCAACCGCACTCCTGCTGGCCCGCCGGATGAATCTGATCGTCATTCTGACGTTGATTCTTGCGGCCACGGGCGCGCTGGTCGGAACGCAGGCCGCCTACGCTGCTGATTTGTCCATTTCCGGCTGCATCGCGGTCGCCTTGGGGCTGCAGTTCGCGCTGGCCGCCTGCTTTGCTCCCGAACGCGGGGTGGTCTCTCAATTTCTGGATCGCAGGAAACGCAGATCGAAATTTGCCGCCGAAGCGCTCGTCATCCACCTCTCCACCCACGAGGGGACCGATGCCTATGCCGAGGAATCCAACCCCGCTCATCTCTCCACCGAACTCGGCTGGTCACCGAAGCAGATCGCGATGGCGCTTCAGCAGGCCAGACGGCGGGGATGGGTCACCGGCACAAGCCACCTTGAACTGACAAACCAAGGCCGAACGCGCGCATCCCAGATCGCCGCAGACCTGGGCCTCGCTCCGGCTTTGGCCTCAGAATGAACCTATGACCGAGGACAACATCCTGCCCCTCGTGATCGGCGGAGCCATCGGCGGCG
>JAEYWW010000091.1 GCA_023428805.1 Armatimonadota bacterium
TTGCGGAAGTGCGGCCCGAATTGACGGTAGGCTTTGGCGGCGGATTTTCGATGCGCCTTCTCGAGGTTCAGCCCTCCGGTCGAAAGCGCATGAGCGGGGCCGAATTCGCCAACGGGGCACGATTGATGCCCGGAGAGAGTTTAATTTGAAGACAGGGATGGTTGACGTCAGATGAATCGCAAAGTCGGCATTCGCATGGTGATCGGGCTCTTCGCCATCGCCGCGCTCTACCTCGGTTACTGGTGGTTCTCCAACTACTCGCTGGACACCGATGGCAATGCCAAGAACAACACCGTCGGCATGATCGCGGCGATCCGCAATGGCGAATCTGGCCCCCAGGCGGTGCTCTTCAAAGAAGACGGCACCGAAGTCGCCTCCAACGGGTTCAATGCGGGCAATACCGACCGCGAAATCAGTTGGTCGCCCGACGGAAACCACATCTACTTCTCGAGCGACCGGGCGGGCGAGTCATACAACATCTTCCGCTGGAATCCGGGCTCAAACAAGGTCGAACAACGTTCCTTGGAAACAGGCCGCTCCCAAAGCGCCCCAACTTGGGGGACTCCCGATCATCCCAGCTTCACCACCGACGGTTTGATCGTCGCGGGCGGCGCAGTCTTCCGCTACATCCCCAAGCTCAAGCGAGCGGAGCAGATTCTGCCTCCCGCATCGAAAGAGGCGGCGCTTGACCAAGAAGGCGGACGCCAGAGCGCAATGGCCATCTACGAGAAGATCGGCACCAGCTTCAAGGACGCCCGATGGGGCCCCGGCCGGCAAGTCATCTTCGCGGTCATGCGCCGGGACGAGGGCGAGGTCTTTGTCATCAACTACATGGTCACCGGCCCGGATGGCCAGCCGATCCCGCCAATCCCGGTGATCGCGGGAGACGAAATCCAAATGGATGTCGGGCCCGACGGAACCGCCGTCATCGCCGTCCGGAACTGCCAATTCCCCGATCCCGAGAATGTGCCGGACGAATACCTGAAAGACGGCAAGCCAGTAGTGCCGTACAAACATGGGCTTGAAATGATCCGGGTTGAATCCGACCTGCGCCCCATTCGGGCCCCCATTGTCGCTTTTTTTGACGACAATGTCATCTTTGTAGACCCTGCCATTTCCCCTGCGGGCGATGAAATCGCCGTCAGCGTCGCGGGCATCCAGAATGGGCAGGACATCATGCCGAAGGGGCTTGCGCTTGTGGCATTGAAGCCCACAACCCAAGAATCGCCGCCGATCCAAACTCCGATTCTGGAAGGCCCCATCACCAAGCCGCGCTGGAGCGGAGATGGTGCCCGTTATGTTTTCCTGAAGGATGAAGCGGGCGGCAAACGGTCGGTCTACACGGCGGACAAGGACGGGTCTGGCGAGTCGATGATCAGCACGTCAGGCGACGACTTCGACATTCCGTCGTTCAGCCCCCAGGTTCCCGCATCTTCTTGACGATGTTCGTGGTGGACCGCCCTTCCAGAAGCGGGATCACCACGACCTTTCCGCCGTAGGCGCGGACGGTCGGGGTTTCCGGCAGACTCTCGGGGTCATAGTCTCCGCCTTTCACGTGAACATCAGGGCGAAGTTTTTCAAGAAGCGCGACGGGTGTGTCTTCTCCGAAGCTGACCACTGCATCCACACATCGCAGCGCGGCGATGACAGCCGCCCGGTCTTCAAGAGTGTTGATCGGCCTCTCCGGTCCCTTGCCCAGCCTTCGGACACTCTCATCTGAGTTGAGCCCGACGACCAGCATATCACCCAGCTCCCGCGCTGATTCCAAGCTCTTGATGTGCCCTGCGTGGATGATGTCGAAGACGCCGTTGGTGAAGACCAGAGTCTTCCCTCCTCTCAACGACTGGATTTCTTCGACGGTCTTCAGCATCCCTTCAGCTCCTGCATCATCGAATCTGCCTCGACAGCCGGATCAAGCGAATGGCAGCGATGAATCTGCCCATACGGGCACGATCGCTCTGGCCGCGTGAGGAGATAGAGGCCAAATGCGGGCTTTTTGAGCGCGGCCGCCAAGTGGGTCGAGCCCGTGTCTCCACCCAGGTGCATCACGGATTGGCTGATCAACGCGATCAATTCTCCGAGCGATGTCCTGCCGATCAGGTCAATCGGCCTGCATTGGGCGTGGCTTTGAATCTCTTGGAATGCCTCCTGACCATCAGGGCCGCCGATGAAGGCGACCCGTGCCCCTTCGTTCATCAGGCGGTCAGCGACTTTTGCGAAATTCTCCGCGGGCCACCTCTTCGAAGCCCATCCCGCGCCGCCATTCATCACCACAAGCGGCCCCTCACCCTCCACCTTGGCCTCAACGTTCTTGATGTCAGCCGGAGTCGGCTCCAGGGCAAACTCAGCAAATCCCGCCTCTCCACCAGCGGCGCGAGCGACATCCAAGTACTGATCGACAATATGGATTGAACTGGGATCGGGCTTGACCGCCTGGGAGAACAGGGATGAGAATTCGCGCTGCCAGTGATAGCCCAGCCGGGTTTTTGCTCTGGCCAGACCAACGGGAATCGCACTTTTGAGAAGCCCCTGCATATCCAGAGCAGCGTCAAATTCGCCCAAGCCCCGCACCTGCTCCTTCAGATTTCCGAACTGCTTCTCCGCGACGATCACCTGATCGACGGCCCGGCAACGTTCGACAATGGAGGCGAAGCGGCGATCCACTATCCAAGCTACTTCGCAGTCAGAGTGGCCCGCTTTCAGAGCCGCCGCGACCGGCAAAGTGCAGATCACATCACCCATCGAACTGAAGCGGCTAATGAGAAAACGCACGCGATTTCTCCAGCAACGCCAGCGCCTCTCGAACAACCTGCTCCGGCGGCACAGATGCAGGATTCACACCTTCGTGGAGCACAGTTCCATTCTTTGTCCAGGGCCGGTAACGCTCCGGCTTCATCGGCCCAAAAATGCTGACGACCGGAACTCCAAAAGCAGCGGCAGCGTGCCCGGTTCCCGTGTCCGCAGCGAGATGGACCTTGCTTTCGGCGACAAACGCGAGCGACTCATTCAGAGTAAGTTTTCCATTCATGGCCTCGGTTCCAGGCACCGCCGGGTCGCCCGGCCCTCCCACGGTCACCAATCGGCATCCACTCGATTGAAGCCCCTCCGCGACCTTGGCCCAGAGATCGACCGGATAGGCCTTGCCTGGACCGCCCGCTCCCGTCTGGATGGTGATCATCGGCCCCATCTCCTTCGCCCTTGACCTCTCTGCGTTCAGCGCCGGCATGATTGGGAGATCGGGCAGGGTCAAATCTTCCCGCCACATCCGAACAACCGCCATGCCGCGTTCAACCTCGTGAGTTGCCCCATCCAAGCTGGCAACCGGATTCCAGACTTTGGCCAAAGGATCGGTCCCGCCCACGGACCACTTCTGCTTGGGATTGGCGAGCCAGAGCGCGAGAGCGGTCTTTGAGTGCCCCTGCAGGTCAAGCCCGACGTCAAACCGCATCTTCCGAAGCCCGAAGTAGAAGCCCAACTGCTCGCGCCACCGCTTTGCGGACCAAACCCTCCACTTCCACCCTTCACGGTCGAAAAGGAATGTTTCGTTCACCAGCGATGGCGCGGCGATGACTGGCCGGCAGCGGGGCTGCACCGCCCAGGTGATGTGGGAATTTGGCTCCGCATTTCGGATGGCGGTCACCGGCCAGGCCGCCATGACGCAATCGCCTATGGCGGTGAACCTGAGGATCAGAACGCGTGGAGAGCTCATATCAGCTTCTTCCGCCGCGCTGCACGCCACTTGTCATGCATCCACAGGTACTGCTCGGGATGCTGGCGAATCGCATCTTCCAGCCAGGCGTAATAGGCCCGCATCATGCCTTCACCCTTTGCGCCGTCACATTCAATCGGCTGGAGTTCGGGGGCAACTGAAAGACGATACCGACAGGGACCGATCCGCGCGCAGAAGCCCGCAATAACGGGGGCCTTCGTTCGCTCGGCGAGCACTCCAGGGCCGAGGGTCGTGCCTGCAAGCTTGCCAAAGAAGGGGATGTAGGCTTCCTTGGCGTTCTGATCCGGGAGGATCGCGACCACCTCATTGGCTCTGAGATTGGCGATGATCTGCCGGGCGGCGTTGCCTCTGGGAATGATCTTGGCACCGGAAAGTGACCGCAGTTGATTGACGCCGCTGTTCACATTCGCGTCGTCGGCATCACGGATGACCACGCTGAAGGGGATGCCTTTGCTCGCCACCCACGCCCCGACCAACTCCCAATTCCCGAAATGACCGGTCAACACGAGAACTCCCTTGCCTTGATTCACCGCCTTTTCGAAATGCTCATAGCCTTCGATTTCGACAATCATCTCTTCAAGCTGACCCTGAGTGCGGCTCTGGCTCCGCAGGAACTCCGCCCCAACGATGCCGAAATGCTCGAACTGGCGCCACATGACCTCCTCCCGTTTCTCTGGAGTCCATTCGGGAAAGGCAAGTTCCAAATTGGCGAGAACGCGATGGCGGCGTTTCCCCATGAAACGGCCGATCAGGCGGCCGACAAACGCGCCAAATCTTTCGGCGCCGCGCGGAGACAGGCGGCGCACGATGCCTGTCGCGATGGACATGCCCACGTGCGCGGCGCGGCCCTCAAATTTCTTTCGCCGTTTCATTCAGCCGATCACTCAACCAAGCACGAAATTCCGCTTCCGGAGTGATGCGCGCCTCATGGGTCGCGATCAAAATCGTGCGGTCCGCCAAGTCGTTTCTACGCCGGAGCTTCATCCAATCCTTGCCGGTCACAATGATCGGGATTTCGGCGTCAAAACGGTCCAGAAGCGTACCTGCCGTCATCGGGTCGTGATCGGGCAGGGCATGGAAGTCTCGGACCTTCACTCCCGCCTGCATCACCGACTCACGAAACCGCTCCGGCCTGCCAATTGCGCAGAGAATGCTGGCTTCATCGGGAGGAGGGACCTGCTCTCCCTTCCGATTCAAAAAAGCGGCGGGAGCATGGATGACTTGAAACCTGCCCGGCAGCACTAGATCTGCTCTGCGCTTTCCCCTCCGCCAAGGCTCACGATATCCGCCCGCCGGGATCGCAAACCTGTTCTTGAGCTCGGGCGGGTCGATGACGATGGTGATGTCCTTGTGGAGGGGGAGATGCTGAAAGCCATCGTCCATCAGGAGAACCGCTTCCGGGTCGAACTGTTCCGCCAACTCCGCCGTTTTGACGCGCCGCCGTCCGGCGATGATCGCAAGGTCGGGGCGGAGCCACCGCAGAAGGGCCGTTTCATCGCCCCACTCGGCGGGGTCGAGCGGGCCGTCCGGCGTGATGGCGGTCTCCTCCTGATGCTCCGCTTTGTAGCCAGGTGTGGACAGAATCACCTTGCGCCCGAGCGATCTGAGAACATCCGCAATGTGGAGCGTGACCGGCGTCTTCCCCGCTCCGCCCGCCAGCAGGCTGCCGATGCAGATGACTTGATTTCTGCTTCGGAATGCCTTCTTGAATCCCAAGCGATACATGGATTCGTAGGCGATCCAGCCGCCCGCATAGAGCCACGCGAGCGGTGCGAGCAGAATCGCCCCCGGCCCCACCTTCTCCCATTGCTCCTCGATCCTCGGCATTCGAACCTGAGCCTGAATTTTGGCATAGCGGAGGTAATCTCACCGGAGGGAGGTTGACACCGAGAATTTTGGGCGACGAGTCTCAAGAATCATCGGTGAAATCCAATTATCTTGATATCGTATACAATATCATACGGGAGCAATCGTGGCGAGATGGCAGAAGCGATTTAGGGCTTGGGCCAGCGCGCGATCACCGATTTCGGTGGATGAGGTGGAACCTCTCCTCCACCGGGTTTTTGGAAGCCGAGTTGTCGTCCATGAAGGAGGAAGCCACCGCTGGACGGTGGCGGTTCCCGAGCTTGGAGGCCATGAAGATGACTTCCATTTTGGACATTTCGGTGTGCCCGTGAAGGGTGGACAATGGGTGAAGGCCCGGTACTGCCAGATCGCCTACGAAGCGGCGGAAAGGCTTGGATTGCCCGATGTGGGTGATGATGATGAAGATGACACAGGAACAGTGGAATGAACTTCGATATCCCGTTGAGGTTCAGCAGTTGGCAGACGATGAGGGAGGCGGGTGGATGGCCTGGATTCCCCTCCTTGGACAAGGTCTCTTTCTTGCGGAGGGCGACACCGCCGCAGAAGCCCTGGAAGAACTGGAAACCCTGCGCCGATCACTCTATCGGACGGTCGTTGATTCCGGGCAGCCAATCAGGTTGCCTGATGACGTGACCGCGCGGCCGGCGGCCAGCGGGAAGTGGCTGATGCGCACCTCTCCCCGCTTCCATCAAAGCCTCAAAGAGGAGGCCGAGCGGGAGGGTGTCAGCTTCAATTCATACTGCGAGATGCTTCTTTTGAGAGGTCAGATGATGGGGTCCGCCGAGTCAGCCATGCTGGGTCTGGCGGACAAGATTGCATCCCAAGCTACCGAGCAGCCAAGACTTGCCATAGGGGAAGTCGATCTCGCCAAGCATCCCAATCTAACGCGAGCTCGCCGCGTCTAAACTCCTCCGAGCCCGGCCCTTGCTGGTCTAAAATGAAGCCCTGAGATGCCGACGGCGGCGTTCACCACGCTTGGCTGCAAGGTCAACCAATACGAGACACAGCGCATCCTGGACTCCTTTGCGGAAGCCGGGTTCGGGATCGTGCCGTTCGATCAAAAGGCGGACGTCTACGTCATCAACACCTGCTCCGTGACGGCGATTGCGGAGTCCAAGAGCCGCTACACAATCCGCAAGGCCGCCCGCACCAACCCCGAGGCAAAAGTGGTGGTGACCGGGTGCGCCGCGCAGATGGCGATCAACCAGAATGAGGAAGTCGCCGACGCCCACGTGGTCGTGCCCAATCCCGAGAAGCTGGACACGCTCGATCACCTCTTCCGAACTCATCCGGAGATTCTGGATTGGGTCAAAAGCGAGCCGGCATCTCAGACAGAACAACCACCCGGGCGCACCCGGGCGACGCTGAAAATCCAAGACGGATGCAGCGTCATGTGCAGCTATTGCTCGATCCCCCACACTCGTCCGGGGCTGCGCTCACGTCCATGGCGCGAGGTGCTCGCCGAAGCCCAATCCATGGCCGAACAGGGCTACAAGGAGGCGATCCTGACGGGCGTTCTGATCGGCGCATACGACTCGGAAACAGGCTCCGAAGGCATGGGATTTGAGGAGTTGGTCGCCCTTCTCGCCCGTGAATCCGGCCTCCCGCGTCTGCGGATCAGCAGCATCGAGATGCACCAGGTCACAGAAAGGATCATCGACCTGGCCCGCGACAGCCTGATCGTGCCGCACTTCCATATCCCCCTGCAATGCGGGGACGACCAGGTTCTGCGCGACATGAACCGCCGCTACGATTCGGCGCTCTATCTTCGCCGCTGCGAGGAGATACGCCGCGCGCTCCCGGATGCGGTCATCACCACCGATATCCTGGTCGGCTTCCCGACGGAAACGGATGAGCGATTCCAAAATTCGGCAAAAGTCGTCGAGGAGGCAAAGTACGTCAAGGCGCATGTCTTCCGATTCAGCCCCCGACCCGGCACGCCCGCCGATCAATGGGGCGACCCAATCTCGCCTCAAGAGAAGCAGCGCCGCGCCGTGGAGCTCACCCGGATCGCGGAAGGAACTGCCCAAAACGAAATCAAGCGATTCCTTGGGCGAACCATGCGGGTGCTGGTCGAAGGGAAGATGACCAAAGATGGGCTTCTGGAAGGCACGACTGACAACTGGCTCACTGTCCGTTTTGCTGGCCCCGCTTCCATGCGCCGAACACTGCAATGGGTGCGCTTGGACGAGCTGCGGGACGGGATCGTGTGGGGCGAGTGGTCGCAGGAGCCCTCAGCTCACCGCTCGGCACTGACGCTGTCGAACTAGGCCATCAATCGGCGCAGCTCTTCTTCAACCCGCTTGATGATCTCCTCCGCCGAATCGTCCTTTGAAAATTTCATCGGTTCACCAAATTTTGCGGACACCAGGGAGAAGGCCGGTCGAAGCGAGCCGGACGGCGGGGGCATCC
>JAEYWW010000135.1 GCA_023428805.1 Armatimonadota bacterium
CCGCTGTTCAGACAGGGCGGAAAGAGGGGCGAGATGTGGAGGCTTGGGCTCTGCATTTCAAAGCCTCTCAGCCCTTGAGCAAGACGACGAGCGCCTATCTCGAATACAACTCGGCCAGCGGCGGCGGCAGCTCGGAGAAGACGCGAACATTCGACCAACTCAACGCCAGCAATCACTCCAAGTACGGGACAATGGATGTGCTGGGGTGGAGGAATATGAACGAATATGTCCTCGGCATTGACGTTAAGCCGGACAGCCGCTTCACCTGGTCGGCTTCCTGGAGGTTCATGACCCTGCGCGATGCGGGAGATTCCTGGTACGGCGACAACGGAAGCGCGATCCTCTCCGACCCGACCGGGAATTCGGGCAATGAGATCGGCCACGAGCTGGACATTGAGGGAAGCTGGAAGCTGAACAGCCGCTCCAGCATCGGCGCGGGGCTCGGCATCTTCATGCCGGGCAGCTTTGTGCGGAATGTCAAAGGCGGTCATGCCAATCGGCAGACCTGGGCTTTCGTTCAGTATTCGTTCAAGTTCTAGCAGCCAACTCCGGGCATACTCAGAGCCAGCCATGAAGGATTCGATGAACTACTATCACACCTTCATTTGTGTCTCGCCGGACACCAGGGCGACAACGGGCATCGAACCGCAGGGTGAATCGGTCGCGGCGCGGGAGTTTCGGATGATCCGGGAGGCCTCCTACCAGCACACCCAGGAGGAGATTCTCTTCCAAGTCGAGATGAGCAGAAAGGGAGTCATTGTGACGACTGAGAACCGCGATCTTCTCTGGGGTGAGTTCTTCGCAAAATCGCGGGCCTGCCTGCGGGCGTCCGGACTGGTCCGCAGGCATGGATGGGGAATCCACTTTGACCAGGAAGGCAGGGCCGCCCTTCATGCGATGGACTCCGCTCGATATGCGGAATTGGCGGGCGGAGCAGACGGAGTCAAAGTCGTCAACGGAATGAGGACCAGCCGCAAAGCCTGAAACGGTGAGTTGAACTGAGCCTGCGCGGGCTGTCAAAGGAGGATTGCGGCTCGCTTCTCGACGGCTTCGAGAAAGGCCACAACATCATCGTGGCTGAGAGGCTGCTGGCGCTCGCCGTCGCGCATGGCCAGGGCTTGGGAAACGACTTCGTGCTCCGGCATCTCGCTCAGGGCCCAACTTCCTCCCTCAGATTTGCTGACGAGTTCTCCTGCGGCAAAGTAGCGGAGGGCGCGGCACGCGTTCAGGACGGCGTTCGCACCCGTCGGATCGTGGAATCGATCATGGACATGGTGCTTGTGCCAGTCCAGGCCTTCCATCAGCTCCTCCTTCAATCCATCTTGGTTGACCGGATGGATGAATTCCTTGGGGCAGGGGCCGAGTTCAATGATGCCCTGCTCTCGGAGAAGAGCAAGGTCGATGATGCCGCCGGGATATTCGCCGCCAAAATCGACTTCATCCACCCAATGAGCTCCGGTGGAGAGGCTGAATTCGTAGATGGGCGATCGGGGCGCAGGCTGGAGTTGATCACGGCGATAGATGATGAAGTCGAGCCCGTAGGCGGGACAGGGAAGATGATCGTGCCGAAGGGATTCATAGATATGCTCCTTCTGCTCGTCAGCCAGCGGCTTTTCGACAAAGGCGAAGATGTCGATATCGCTGACATTCATGCGGAAGTTGCCGAAGCATGTTGATCCGCCGATGTAGATGGCCAGGAGCGACTCGCCCAGAATCGCCTTCAGTGTGCTTTGAACCTCGCTGCGATACGCCCAAATGTCATCTGGAGCCCGCATCACACTCTTTACGCTTGTCTTCAGACGAGAATTCCACGCCGCAGCGTTGACACGAGCGCATATTTCTGCGACGCTTCAAGATAAACTCTATCAAGCATGGCGGAAAGGGTTTCAAGAAGGGATGTTCTGCGGGGTTCGGCGGCGGCGCTCGCGGGATTGACAGTGGGCGGCAAGGCGATGGCCGAGGGGTTTGCTCCCAGAAAGCCGAAATCTGCGCGGCTTCGGTTTGGCGTGATCGGCGTTGGCGGCAAGGGCTGGAGCGGCATGATGTGGGCCGCCGAGCATGGGGACATCGTCGCTCTCTGCGACGTTGACACGAAGCCGCGCGCGCAGGGTCTGGCCGAGTTTCCTCGAGCGGCCACTTTTGAGGATTACCGGGTGATGCTCCGCACGATGCACGAGGAGATGGACGGCGTCATCATCAGAACCCCCGACCATACGCACTCCACCTCGGCGGCGATGGCGATGAAGCTGGGCCTGCACACCTACTGCGAGAAGCCGCTCACCCGAACAATCTGGGAGGCGAGGCAGCTCCGCAACATCGCCCGCGACAAGGGCGTGGAGACACAGATGGGCAACCAGAGCACCGCCAACAGCCCGATGCGGCAGGCAGCGGAGGCGATCCGCTCCGGCGCTTTCGGGGCCGTCAAAGAGGTCCACCTTTGGACCGACCGCGCGGGAGGCTGGTGGAAGCAGGGTGTGCCCCGACCTCCGGATGCGGCGGCGCCGAAGAATGTCGACTTTGACCTCTGGCTCGGCCCGCGACCGGAACGGCATTATGCCGAGGGCTATCACCCGTTCGCGTGGCGCGGATTCTGGGATTTCGGCACCGGGTCGCTGGGCGACATGGGATGCCATATCTTCAACATGCCCTTCATGGCGCTCGATTTGATCGATCCGCTGACGGTGAAGGCGGAGACGAGCGGCCACAACCGTGAGAGCTTCCCGGAATGGGCGATTGTCCACTACGAATTCGGCCAGCGCGGAGGACGCGGCCCCGTCGATCTCTGGTGGTACGATGGCGGTAAAAAACCCGCCGCAAGCCTGGTTTCCGGGCACGAATATGGCGGCAATGGCGTGATTGTGGTCTGCGAAAAGGCGACCATCTACTCGCCGGATTCGAACAACGAGACGTTCCATGTTCTCGGCGGCGACGGCAGGATGCCCGATGTCAAATACCGCCAGTCGAACGGCCACATGGCGGAGTTCGCGGAGGCGATTCAGGGCGGTCCCGAGTGCGTTTCCAATTTCGTCAACTACGCTGGTCCTCTGACAGAGACCGTTCTGTTGGGCAACCTCGCCATCTGGGCCGACGGCCCGAAGCTCGACTGGGATGCCAGGGCGATGAAGGTGAAGGGAACTGACGAATTCGACAGTCTGATCAAGCCGACATTCCGCAAGGGCTGGGAGCTTTAAGAGCCACCTCAAATTGAGGTGATATCACCTCAATTTGAGGTAGAATATATGCGTGTTTGATGCCTTCCAGGAAGTTGGCTTGTTCGGCACGCCTGTTCGGAGCAAGACTCTGCTGTTGATTTCGATGCTCGGGGAAACCCATGCATCGGAAGTGTCGCGCATCCTCAAAATCAGCTTGAGCCAAGCCCAGCGGGCCATTTTGAGCTATGAGCGAATGGGGGTGGTTTCGGTCGTGACGAAGGGCACTCTCCGACGAGTTTCTTTGAATGCTCGATACCCTTATTACGCTGAACTATCCGCGCTCTTGACGAAGATCGCTCGGGACAGCACGCCTCTCAGGGATGAGCTCATGCAGATGCGCCGACGCCCCAGGCGGACCGGGAAGCAGATTTGATCACTGCGTCCACGACGCTGCGAGAGCTGGCTTTTATTGTCGGCCACACTCTGCGCGAATCGGGCATTCCCGCGGTGCTTGTGGGTGGAGGTGCTGCCGTGATTTATGCGCCGCAGGCCTGCATGTCGCGGGATTTGGACTTTGTCCTCGACTATCATATGTTCGATCCAAAACCATCGGATGCTCCGATCCGGCAACTGGGATTCGTGCGGGAGAACAGCATGTATCGTCATCCAACCTGCCCGTTCACGTTGGAATTCCTCAGCGCTCCGCTGGCGGTGGGCAATGATGTGATCACCACCTGGGATACGCTGAAGGAAGGCGATCTTGCACTTCATATCATCAATCCAACTGATTGTGTCCGCGACCGATTGTCCGGCTTCATCTACTATTCAGATTTCAGTTCATTGAGGCAGGCGGTTGACGTGGCCTTGATTCAGGCAGTGGATTTTTCCATCATCGAGAAATGGTGTCGGTCAGAGAACGCACTCACCGCTTACGAGGAGTTCCTTGTGGAGTTGAAGCGTGCCGGAACGGAATCGTAGCGTCTCACTCTGCCTGCGTCGGAGTCGCGGGCTCAAAAATCGCTGGTAAGCTGACTTCATGTTCGCATGCGCCGCACTTCTTGCCATGACTCCCGTTGCCGCGCCATTGCCGGAAAAGGCGCCGCGGCTGGTTTTGTTGGTCTCCATCGACCAGGGGCGGGCGGATTATATTGATCGTTTTTCGGACATCTATCTGCCGCCCAGCCAGAAGGGCATCCGGTGGTTGAGCGAGAGCGGGGTGCGGTACACGGACGCCCACCATCACCATGTTCCCACCTTCACGGCGGTCGGCCATTCGATTTTGATGACGGGATCGGTTCCCGCTCTGACAGGGATCGTGGGCAACGACTGGTGGGATCGGGAGAAGGGGAAGGACCACTATTCGACCGAAGACGACACCGTTCAGACCGTGGGAGGCACCATGAAAGGCCAGTCCGCCCGCCCTCTCAAAGTCTCCACGGTAGGCGATGAACTGAAGATGGCCACCAATGGCCGAAGCAAGGTGGTCGGCATCTCGTTCAAGGATCGCGCTTCGATCCTGATGGCGGGGCACGCCGCCGACCAGGTGGTCTGGTTCGACTATGGCGCGGGCAACTTCGTCACCAGCACATATTTCTCGTCGGAACTGCCGAACTGGGCGGACGACTACAACAAGAGCCGCGCGATCGACGCGTTCTTGGGCAAGGCGTGGACTCCCTCGATGCCGGAATCAGCGTATGTCAACGCGCGGAATGCCCCGCACGAAAAGGGGCCGAAGATGTTCTCGCATCGGCATCCTTCCACAGCTTCAAGCAATTACTATTCCAGCGTCGTGGCGAGCGCGAATGGCCAAAATGTGATCTTCGATCTCACGGAGAAGGCGATCGAAGCGGAGAACCTGGGGCAGGACGAAGTGCCGGATGTCCTTGTTTTGAATCTGGCTTCAAACGACTATGTCGGCCACTCCTGGGGTCCGAACAGCCCCGAGGTGATGGACATTTGGGCGGTGACCGACAAGCGACTTTCGCGCCTGTTCAACTTTTTGGACAAGAAAATTACCGGTGGCATCGACAATGTCGCCATCGTGGTCTCCGCCGATCACGGCGTCAGCGCGATTCCGAGCGAGATGGCGGATGTGTACCGGATTGAGGCGGGCCGTGTCAGCGGCAACGCGATTTTGGCCGCGACGGAGAAGGCACTGGACACCAAGTATGGTGAGGCCAAGTGGACGCTCGACTACAACGGATCGAACATCTACCTCGACCGCACGGTCATGGATGCGAAGGGTCTGCCGCACGATGAGGTGGAGAAGGTCGCCGCTGCGGGAGCTTCGACTGTGCCTGGCGTCTACATGGTCTTCACCCGGACCAATATCCTCGAAGGCAGGCTGCCGCACGCTCCCTATCGCGAATGGGTGACGAATGGATTGAATCCCCTTGTCGGCGGCGATTTGGTGGTCATCGATGCTCCCAATCAAATTGAAACGGGGGCAACAGGAACCACTCACGGATCGACTTGGGCGTATGACACCCACGTTCCGATCATGACCCGCTGGGGCGGGCAGAAGCCGAACAAAGTTGCCCGACGCGTCTATACACACGACATCGCCAGCACCCTCTGCACCCTCTTGGGAATCGAATACCCCAGCGGGAATGTGGGCGAGCCGTTGCACGAGGCGCTTCCGAAGGATTTCCAGCGATAACTTGAGTCAGCGGTGCAGGGCGGTGACACTTTCGGCACATCGGAAGTGTTGATCTCTGGCAAGAGGAGATGAACATATGGCAGCAAGGCGATCAATGTGGTTGGTGGCAGTCCTTGGGTTGTCTTTCGGCTGCAGGCCAGCACCCTCGGAGCCCAAGGCTGTTTCCGAAATTGGGCGGGTGACCGGAAAAGCCGTCTTGAGGGTGATTCCCAGCGACCCGGAGAACAAGGGGCCATCGGATTGTTCGCTCACCATCGAGGGCAGGAAGATCTGGGAGAAGCAGCTTCCATTCACCTTCCATGAGCATGTCGTCACCGACAAGGGCCATGTGCTGGGCTACGCCTATACTGAAGGTGAGTGGATCGGCGAATTGGTGATCGCCGTGCTCGATCCAACTGGAAAAGTCATCCAGAAGGACCACCTGCGTCAGAGACATAGCCAGGTTCCGCACGGCGGTCCTGTCCCCCGTGTGCGCGAGAGCCTTCTGCCCATGCCAGAACGCGATCAGGTTCTGATCAGGGTTGCGGATGACGAAGGAGAGGTGTGGCGTTATCACCGGATTTCTTCTGGAGACCTGGTGAATGAAGTCCGAACCCGCCGGGACGCGGGCTATTTGTCGGGCGTTGCCGCTGTGCCGGGCACCGATCTCATGCTCACCAGCCGCAACCTGTTCGACGGAGGGGCGGGCAAACTGGGACAGCACGTCAGCCTGGTGACCGAGAATGACCAGGAGATTTGGTCATTGTCCCTGCCGGATGATTTCACAAGCGTCGATCCCAAGGTAAAGAATCATCAGATTCGAGAAGAAGCGTTCCGCCTGGGCACCGTTTTTCCCGGATCGAAGCCCGGCCAGTTCGCCATCTGGAGGGTCAAAGATGGCGTCAAGACAACCTTCGAGGTGAAGAAGACAGAAGGCAAGTGGACTGTCCGAGAGATGGGCGAGGCCGTCTACAAAAAGCCGATCCCGGAAGCGGAGCCGAAGTTTCTCGTCAAGGACATCACCCTGCCAATCTTGCGAAAGGTTGTGCTGCCCGTCGGGAACCCGAAACTCGCCGTGGTTCGAGACATGGGCGAGTTCAGAATCTGGGAGGACAAGGTGGTGTTCGTTCGCGGTGGACATTCCCCGGCCCTGTGCGTCGTGGATCGGGCGGGGCAGATGCTCAAGGAG
>JAEYWW010000201.1 GCA_023428805.1 Armatimonadota bacterium
CATCTGGTACGACATGCGTTCGGCACGGTCGGCGCACGAAGAGCTTCCTTTATCCTACCGTTCAATAGCGGGCGGGAAGCTCACTGTGGACAAAAGTTCTCTTAATTCCAATTTGATCAATCATTTCGAATGAAGAGGCGGTCACATCCGCTTGTGTTTCGTCCTTCTTCAGCTGCCGCCGTCATGACATCGCCACGCTTGCACTACCCGACCTTTTCGATTCGAACGCATGATCTCTTGAACTCAGGAATCTTGCTCAGTGGATCGAGCGCGCGGATGGTGAGATTGTTGGCGGATTTTTTCCCCGCCCAATGATAGGGAATAAACACGGTATCCGGGCGAATCGTGGTGACAACTTTTGCCTTCAAAACCACAGAGCCTCGGCGGCTCTCAACCTTCATCCATTCCTTATCTTGAATCTCATATTTTTCGGCCAGAGTTGGATGAATCTCAACATAAGGCTCTGGACAAAGATCGACCAGGCCGCCGATCCTCCGGGTCTGCGTGCCGCTCAGATATTGGGAAACCACTCGACCGGTCGTCAGGAGCACGGTGTAGTCATCGCCCGGCTCCTCCGCCGACGGGCGGTAGGGAGTCGGGTGAAAGTGGGCCTTCCCATCTGGCGTCTTGAACTTGAGGTCCTCAAACAGGCGCGGAGTGCCAGGATGTCCGATCTCGGGACAGGGCCAAAAGACGCCGAATTCCTTTTCAATCCTATCGTAGGTGATGCCGTAGTAATCTGCGGTTCCCCCTTTGCTCGCGACTCGAAGCTCGTTGAAGATCGCTTCCGAGTCCTTGTATTGGAAATACTGACCCCGCCCCAAACGCTTGGCGATCTCCAGCAGGATTTCGGTGTCGGCCTTGGCGTTGCCTGGTGGATCCACAGCCTTGCGGATGCGGATGACTCGCCCTTCGCCGCTGGTGCTGGTGCCCTCTTCCTCCTCGTGGAGCGAGCCTGCCATGACGATGTCGGAATGGTACGCGGTCTCGTTCAGGAAAAAGTCGATGGCCGTGTAATGTTCCAGCTTGTTCAGCGCCTGTCGGGTGAAATTCGAATCCGGCAGTGAAATCACCGGGTTGAAACAGATCGATATCAGGGCTTTGATTTCGCCGGAATCGATCATGTTCATGATCTCCTGCGCAGTGTGACCCTTTCCGGGCAGTTCTTCTTCTGGGATTCCCCAGACATCCGCGATGTACTTGCGATGTTCGGGATTGGTGATATCCCGATTTCCAGGGAGCTGATCGCATTTGTGTCCGTGCTCCCTTCCTCCCTGGCCATTGCCCTGGCCCGTGATGGTTCCGTATCCGCAGCCCTTTCGTCCGATCCGCCCCGTCGCCAGAACAAGATTGATGCAGGAAAGGACGTTGTCCACACCCTTGGTATGGTGTTCGATGCCCCGAGCATGAAGGAGAAAGCTGGTTTCGGCCTGCCCCCACATCCGCCCCGCCTTCTGAATGTCTTCGACGGTGACTCCGCTGATGCGGGACGCCTCTTCCAGGGAGAAATTGAGCGCAGCATCCCGGGTCTCCTCCCAGCCGGATGTATGGTTGACGACGAACTCCTCGTTGACATAGCCCTCCTCAATCAGAACTCGGAGGATGCCTGTCATGAGCGCGCTGTCGGTGCCGGGGCGTACGGGAAGATGAAGATCGCACGTTCGGGCCAGCGGCGTGACTCGGGGATCCACCATGATGAGCTTTGCGCCCCGGTCTCGTGCGCGCCAGATGTAATCGGTGGTTATGGGCGAACACTCCGCGACATTTGTCCCCGCGCACAAAATCACCTTGGCTTCTACGATGTCGTCCCAATAGTTCGCCGCGCGATCCACCCCAAAGGCCTTTTTGTTTCCGGTTCCAGCACTGACCATGCAGAGCCGACCGTTGTAGTCCAGTTCCTGCGTTTGCAGAGCCACACGGGCGAACTTTCCGACCAGATAGCTCTTCTCGTTGGTGAGGGACACTCCCGAGAGCATCGCGACCGCATTCCTGCCGTACTTTTCCTGAATCCGGTTGATTTCGGAAACTGTCGTGCTGTAGGCCTCCTCCCACGAGATCGGCACAAACCCCACGCCCTCAACCCGCTTGAGAGGATCCAGAAGCCGGTCCGGGTGGCTGCCTTGCAGATAGCGCTTGACGCCCTTGGGACAGAGTTTCCCTTTGTTGAATGGAAACTCCTCCCACGGTTCAAAGCCAATGACTTTATTCTCCTTGACCTTGAGCTGAATGCCGCATTGTTGTCCGCAGAAGCAGCAATGGGTCTTGACCAAATTGTCGGGCTCACCCCTTGCCTGCCATCCTCCAGGAGGATCGTAGTTGAGGTGTGGGCCGAACTTCTCGTTCAGCTTTTCGAACTCAATCGGAGGGCGGGCCATGCAATTAGTGTAACGAAAATCTTCTGCGGCAAGTTATGACGCCAGTCATAAACTTGTGCAAAAAGTGGGTTCAATCCACGTTGAAGCAGAAAGATCAACGCCTATGACTGTTGTCATAGCAATCAGAATTGCACACCCGGAGAATAGAGATATGAGCGGCAAATCAAGCCCCAACAGAACATTGCTCATGAACACATTGGCGTTCACCGCGTGCTTCGCAGTGTGGACGATGTACGGAGTCCTCATCACCTTTCTGGTTGACAACAAGGTTCTGAGCCTTGACAAATCGCAGGTGGGACTCTTAATTGGCGTGCCAATCTTGACCGGATCGATCATGCGGCTGCCCGTGGGAATTCTTGCTGATCGACTCGGCGGACGAACGGTGTTTCTCGGCGTCATGCTCTTCTCGGCCGCCGCAGTCTTCCTCACCAGCTTTGCGAATAGCTTTGCAACATTCCTGATCGGAGGCTTGCTCTTCGGCATGTCGGGCGCCGCGTTCTCAGCAGGTGTCGCGTATACGAGCCTCTTCTTTCCAAAGGAAAAGCAGGGAATGGCCCTCGGACTCTTTGGGATGGGCAATATTGGGGCGGCGCTGACGACGCTTGGAGTGCCAACGCTGCTTGGCAGGCTCACGCAAGGGGGACAGAACCTGGATGGCTGGAGGACACTGCCGATGATCTATTCTGGTTTGCTTGTCTTGACCGCGATCATCTTCGCTCTCTTCACTGAGAATCGAAAAGCGGAAGGAGCTGGCAACCGTACGCTCGCTGACATGTTGAAGCCGCTTCGGGAGGTCCGGGTCTGGCGCTTCAGTCTCTACTATTTCCTCGTGTTCGGCGGGTTTGTTGCCTTGGCTCAATGGCTGGTCCCCTACTACCTGAACGTCTACGGCATGAGTCTGGCGACGGCTGGTTTCCTCGCTTCTGCCTTCAGCCTCCCGTCTGCCCTGACGCGAGCCATAGGAGGGTTCATTGCAGACCGATTTGGGGCAAGAACCACGCTCTACTGGGTGCTCAGCGGGTGCACCTTGCTCTTCCTCCTGCTCGCGGCCCCTCGCATGGACATCCGATCTCCAGGAGAAGGTGTGATGGCTGACGCGGCCGGGACAGTGACAGCGGTCTCCAATGACAGCATCACGATTGACACCAAAACATATTCCCTGAAGGCTCAGCCGATGGCGGAGGCGACCTCGAGCGAAGGAACTCTTATTCTGCCGACGTTTGAGTCCTGGCAGGAGCCTGCGGTTGAGGTGGGGCAGGCGGTCAAGAAGAAGGATCTTGTCGCCAGGGGCGTGACGCACATCTATTTTCAGGCGAACCAATGGGTCTTTACCGGACTTGCCTTGTTGGCCGGCCTGCTGATGGGTGTCGGAATGTCGGCCGTGTTCAAGCACATTCCTGTTTACTATCCCAACGATGTGGGTGCGGTCGGCGGGATTGTGGGCGTGATCGGAGGTCTGGGCGGCTTCGTCTGCCCCATTCTGTTCGGCTACCTGCTTAAAGTGGTCGGGCTCTGGACCTCGTGCTGGCTCTTCTTCGGCGTGGTCGCCGTCATCTGCATCGTCTGGATGCACATCGTTGTGCTCAAGATGGGCAAGTCCATCGATGACGGTGGGAAGGATGGACTGGGAACTCATTCCGAAAGTCCGGCTCGGTGAGAATGCGATTGAGCCTGTATGACGGGCGTCATAGCTCAGGGCTGAACCGGGGCCCACTATTAAAACTGTCATGAACGTCCGAGAACTGCAGCCGCTTCGCGTTCTGCCGGCTGCTCCGAGGATCGCGAAGCCGGCCGACCGGGCATCTGTCGAAATCTACCGACCCTTCTTTCTCGCGGGGATTGTCTGCGTCTTGACCGTCGGATGCCTCCTGGGGGCCGTCGCGCTCTTTGGAATTGGCCGGAGCGGCAATTATACGAGTTCGAACTGGGCGCCCTACATCCTCGCCCATGCCAATTCCCAACTGTTCGGATGGGTGGGATTCTTTGTGATGGGATTCGCGCTGCAGCAGCACGCGCCGACCGTTGCCCGGGCCACGCTCTTCAACCGCCTGGCCTGGGCTTCCCTGACACTGATGTCCCTCGGCATCGCACTGCGTTTTGTGGCTGAACCGTTGTGCTCCGTCCAGCGGGAGATTTGGGTGCCGGTGGGGATATTTGCCTGCGTCCTGCAGGCCATCGCCGTCGCCGCCTTCATCTTCAATATGTTCTACTGCAGGCACCGATCTGGCGGCCCGATGCCCTGGCAGGTGCGGTTCGTGTTTGCCTCGCTGGCCATCCTGCTTTCCGTCGCCATCTCGGAGCCGTTTGTCTTCCTCCATAGCCACCAGGCGGAGCGGGGGAACTCCATCGTCTTCATCGCCCGCTGGTATCCCATCTTGCGGGAAGCCCAATTCCTGGGGTTCGTCTCAATGATGATCTTCGGCATCTCCATGGTCAAGCTGAACTCCTGCTTCGGCGTCCGCGAAGCCAACGAGACGCTGGGCCGCATGGCCTTTGGCCTGTGGCTGGTCGGGCTCAGCCTGCGGATGTTCGGCTGGCTGTACGCCTTTGACCGGGAGTTCGGGCCCGGCAGTCAGACGATGTATTTTGCCGGCGGCTTCCTGCTCGCGGCAACCGCCGTCATGGTGGTGCGCGCCGCCCGGATTTTTGAACCGCTCGCCGAAAACTTCCGATCGCACAAGTTCGTGCGCGGAGCGTTCGCCTGGCTGCTGATCGCGGGGGCCCTGCTGGTCATCGAGCCGCTGCATCTCCAGGCCCTCGGCGCGCCCTACTCCCACGCCTATACCGGAGCCATCCGCCATGCCGTCACCGTCGGCTTCATCTCCCAAATGATCCTCGGATTTGGCTCCCACGTCGTGGCCCGGATGAACGACCTGGACGAACGGGTTCTGCCGGGCCTTTGGAGCGCGTTCATTCTCCTCAATCTGGGCAATGCGGCCCGCGTGGCGCTGGAAATCGCGACCGACTTCACCCCCCTCGCCTTCAGGCCGATGGGAGTCACCGGGTTCGTGGAACTGGTCGCACTTGGCATCTGGGCCGGCCACGTGGCGCGGCCCATGCTGGCCAGGAGAAGACCGGTTGCGATCCATGCCGAGTAATCTTCCAGCCGAAGTGGCATCTATCCCTGAACGACCTTCCATCAATTCAGTCATTGAATCCTGCTCAATACTGAACGCCCTCACTCCTGAGGAGCGGAGCACGATCGTGGAGAACAGCTTCATGACCTATGCGGATCGGGGGGAGGTGATCTGGCTTGCCGGTGCGCCTTCGCAGAACATCTGTGTGGTCGGCACCGGGTTCGTCAAGATGACGCGATCCACCCCGCAGGGGGCCGAAGTGGCGATCGAGCTGCTGGGCCCCGGACAATGCTTCGGGCTGATGGTGGCCATCGAGGGGCGGGAGTATCCCCTGACCGCTGTCGCAGTCACGAAGACCTGGTATCTCAAGATCCCCAGCCGGGTCTTCATGTCGATCTACAACGACAGTGTCAACCTCAAGGATCACATCCTGCGCACAATGGGGCCGCGATTGCGCAAGGCTCACGACATGATGGCCAGGATGTCGATGGGACGGATGGAGCAGCGACTGGCGGCCGTGCTCCTGATCCTGATGTCCTCCTACGGGCGGAAGCAGAATGCAGGCATTTCCATCGAAGTGCCCCTGACCCGTCAGGATCTGGCCGAAATGGCGGGCACGACCGTGGAGACGGCGATTCGGGTCATGAGCAAGATGCAGAAGGAAGGCATCCTCAAAACCGACCGCCAGATCATCACCATCCTCGACGAAGCGTCCCTCAGCGAATCCCTGCTGACATAGCACATCATCAGTGCTCAGCGAATCCACAGGGCGAGTGGACTCAGGAACCACCGTTTCTGAGCTGCGCCCATTCTTCCGGGGTATTGGCTCCTCTCAGTGAGAGAGGATCGACGTCCGATGCCCTGAGATCATCTTCCTCCACAACCCGGAAGTTCAAGGTGTCGATCCAGCCGAACATGCTCCTTGTTCCCGCCTCCACCGCATCCGCCATGCCCGCCCAAATCGAGGCAGAATAGAGCGCGCAGAGGGGCTGCAAACGGCCGCCGATTCGGGGGATTGCCGCGTGCCTATCCCCCAGCAGCGAATGGAGAAGCTGGACTATCTCCGCGTCGAACCGAGGCATGTCGCAGGAGGCGATGAATACCGCCTCTGCAGCAGGGCGGAAATAGGAGAGGGTGACCAGTGGCCCGGTAAATTCCTGCTGGTCTTCGAGAAAAACGCAATTCGGTAGGGGAACCCTGCCCAAAACTGTGACCTGGCTGCAGTGCTCGGCGAGCAGCCGTGCTGTCCTCTCGGCGACCGGCTCGCCATCCACCAGGAGCTGAGCCTTCTCCGCGCCCATCCTTCTGCTCGCGCCGCCCGTCAGAAGCGCTCCCTCGATCCTCATCGCCCTCATCTTATCCAGCCGAGCGAAAAACTGGCTCTATGATCGTCGTCATAGACTCTTGAACTATAATCTGCAAAAGTGTGAGGCGGCGATGGACAAGCTTCCGAAAAGATTCGAAGGGTTCATGGCGAACTACCCCAAAATTGGGGAGGCGTACGGAAATTTGGGAGATGCGGTGGCAGAAGCAGGCCCGCTAGACCCGAAAAGCCGCGCACTGATCAAGATTGGAATCTCTGTCGGAGCAGGCCAGGGGGGAGGCACTCGCAGCCAGGTCCGAAAGGCATTGCAGGCCGGAGCGAGCCGCGAAGAAATCCGCCATGCGGTTTTGCTCGCCACCACCACGATTGGGTTTCCGAACATGATGGCAGGACTCTCCTGGGTCGACGACGTATTGGAATCTGCAGACGATGAGTGATCGCAAAAGCGCCCGAATCGCCTTTGCCGGAGCGGCAGTCGCCGCCATCCTTGTATTCGCGGGAATCTATTTCGGATCCGGCAGGCTTGACCGATTCGACCGGCCTTTGGCGGCCTACGCGGCGGCCACTGTCTTCGCCGCCTTCGCGATCTGCTATCGATACTTGATGTGGATTCAACGTCCTCCGACTTGGCGATACTTCAAGGCGGGCTGGAGGCTCTTTTTGAGGCCCAAGCGGCTGGCGCGAAACATTGGAAAGTTTCTCGTCCTGCTCTGGAACAACATTGTCGCGCAGAAGTTCATCGAGCGGCGGAGCCACAAGCGGTGGCTGGCCCACCTCTGCCTCGCCTGGGGATGTCTGCTGGCATTCGCCATCACCTTCCCCCTCAGCTGGGGCTGGATGCAGTTCGGCATCGCTTCAAATGGAGTTGACTACGTCGTCGAATTCATGGGGATGAAGCAGTTCAGTTTCCCCCCCGACAGCATCCTCGCATTCCTCTTCTTCAACGGCCTCAATTTCAGCGCCGTGTTTGTGCTGACAGGTGTTGGCCTTGCGATGCACCGGAGAATTTTTGAAGCAGGCGCTCAGGCGGTGCAATCTCTGGTGGATGATCTGATTCCACTATTTCTGCTCTTCGCTGTATCTGTGACTGGCCTCATGCTCACGGCGAGCTATCGACTGATGGAGGGGTCGCACTTCTCCTTTATTTCCCTCCTCCATGCATTCACCGTAGTCATCCTTCTCCTCTACATGCCGTTTGGAAAATTCTTCCACGTCATCCAGCGCACCGCGCATCTCGGAGTCGCCTACTACAAGGAGGAGGCGGCGGCGGGCGATCTGGCGGTCTGCATCCGGTCCGGTAAACCCTACGAATCACAGATGCATCATGACGATCTGGCGGCAGTGATGAGGGAGGTTGGGATGGATTTCGGCGCACACCAGAATCTTTCCCCAGAAGAGAAGCGCAAGATGATTGCCCTCAATCAAGCGGCCGTCATCGAAGGCACGCCTTATGTCGGCTGACCATTTCAAACAAGCACGGCTGCTGGATTTGGTCCACGCCGGCACGGCTTCTGGAGTGCAGTGGTCGGCTGAAACCGACGACCTCGACTGTAACTTTGTCTCCTGGGAGGGCGGTGAAGTCATCGCAGCGCATGTCAATGCGGAAGTCGATGTCTTCATCGTCATCCTTTCGGGCGGCGGACGCTTATCCGTCAACGAGGCATGGACCGAACTTCTGCCCGGCACCGCATCTCTCGTGCCCAAGAACGCCTCTCGATCCATTGCGGCAGGCGACAACGGCATCGCCTACATCACGGTCCACAAACGCCGACGACGCCTGATGCCTGGGGATGCCCAAACAAGAACTGTGGCTCAACGCAGCTTGAAGGAAAAAACATCATCATGATCGTCACGCTGTCTCTCGCACTCGCATTGACTCAGTCGCCTAAGACCGATGTCATCGTTCTCACCGCCGCCTCCCTCAAACCTCCCCTCAACGAGATTGCGAAGGAGTTTGAGGGGAAGAACCCATCCGTTCGGCTTCAAGTCAGCTATGCTGGCTCGCAGGAACTGGCGGCCCAGATCAACCTCGGAGCCCCCGCTGATGCATTCTTCAGCGCCGACCGCGCGCAGATGGATGTCGTCGTGAAGTCGAAGAAAGTCGATGGGAAGCAGGTCAAGCCCTTTGCATCGAACGAGCTCACACTTCTGGTCTCCAAATCAGCATCAGGACGGATCAAAGCACTTTCCGACCTTCAAAAGGACGGTGTCAAAGTTTCGATGGCGGGCGAGAAAGTGCCGGTGGGGGCATACACCCGCGAAATGCTCCAGAAGGCATCCGCCCAACTCGGCAAATCCTGGCTGGCCAAAGTTCAAGCCAACAC
>JAEYWW010000200.1 GCA_023428805.1 Armatimonadota bacterium
GCTCCGGGCTCGACTGGCGCGATCGACTTCAACTTGAGCGCGGCGGTCAAGGCGTCGCCCAGCAATATTTCATCCGGCACCAGCGCCAGCGCAGGCGACGGCGGACTCGCCCATGCCATTGCCCAGCTTCGAGAATCGAAGCTGGCCGGGCTCGGCACCAAGTCCTTTGAAGGCTTCTTCCAGGACGCCATCACCGGTCTCGGCGAGCAGATCAATTCTGCAAAGAACGGAGCGGAGTCCAAGCTGCTTCTCGTCCAGCAGATCGAGGAGCAGGTGCAGTCCGTGAGCGGGGTCAGCATGGACGAGGAACTGACCAACATGCTTCAGCTTCAGCGGGCGTATCAGGCGGCGGCGAAGACGCTGCAGATGATCGACTCGACGACCGAACAGCTTCTGGGGCTCATTCGATGAACAGGATCGGCTACAGCTTCCGTTTCAGCCGGGCTTCGGCGTACATGATGGACGCCCAGCTGCGTCTTTCCGACGCCCAGCAGCGCGTGACGACGGGAAAGAAATTCACCCGAGTCAGCCAAGACCCGGTCGGCGGCGGGATCGTGGTGAGCACGAACCGACTGCTGGAACGTGTCTCGCAGTTTTCGGACAACCTGAACAGCGCGAAGGCGAGCCTGAGCACTCAGGAGAACGCTCTGGGCGAGATGACATCGTTGCTCCAGCGCGCCAACACGCTTGCGATCAACGGCGCGAACGACACTCTCGACCAGACTCAGCGCGACGCCATCGCCCAGGAAGTGCGAAGTGTGCGCGACTCCATCGTGAAGCTGAGCAACACGCAGGACGCGCGGGAGCGATTCATTTTTGCGGGCCAGAACAACGAATCCAAACCGTATTCGGTGGACACCAGCGGAAATCTCGTGTTCGGCGGCGACGACCTCCCAATCAGCGCGGAAATCCGATCCGGCGAATACCTTCGCACCAACGTTGAGGGAACGCCCGGGATGTTCCAGGGCATCTTTGACACGCTCACCTCGCTGGAGGAGAACCTGAAGTCGGGAAGCACCCAGCTTGTGAGCGATGAGAATCTCGTTGACCTGAAAAACTCACTCGCCCACGTGAACGCGGTGCGCGGCCAGGTGGGGATCGGGTTGAAGACGGTTGACTCGGAATTGGTGATGAACATAGCACGCCAGGACGACCTCAAGAAGCAGATTTCGTCGGTCCAGGAAGTGGACATGGCGGAAGCCATCGTGGACTACCAGCTCGCGGAGAACGCCTACACGGCGGCCCTCCAGAGCGCGACCCGGGGCGCGAGCCTCAGCCTTTTGGACTTCATGCAATGAAGATGACAGTGAATACAAGCCGCTTCGGCCAGATCGAATGCTCGCCCGAGGACTTGGTGTCCTTCAGCGATGGATTGATCGGCTTCGGAGGACGCCAGCGATTCGTGATGATCGAGCACAAGCCCGGTTCACCCTTCCGCTGGATGCAGAGCGTGGACGATGGCGGGCTCGCCTTCCTGCTGGTTGATCCGGCGGAATATAAGGGCGACTATGCGCCCATGATGCCCAAACGCGCGGCTCACAACCTGAAAATGGTGGAGGACACCCCGCGTCTCGTCTATACTATCGTCACGATTCCTCAGGGGCGTCCCGAGGACATGACTTTGAATCTGGCCGCGCCGATTGTCATCAACGGCGACAATGGCGAAGCGATGCAGGTCATTCTCGAAGACGCGGAATATCCCGTCCGCTGGCGGGTATTTGCCGAAGGAACACGGCTGTCGGCGGCCGCCGCCTGATCGAAGAGATCAGAGCAGGTCGAAATAAGCCAAGGAGGGCGAGACTATGCTGGTTCTGACCAGAAAAGTGAACCAGAGCATCATCATCGGTGAAGGAATCGAGGTGGTCGTTCTGGAAGTGCGCGGAGAGCAGGTGCGATTGGGCATCAAGGCCCCGCGTGACGTGACCGTTCATCGCAAAGAGATTTTCGAACAGATTCATACCGAGAACGTGGCGGCATCCGACGTGGACCCCACAGACCTTCCTGAGTGACGTGGCTCAGACTCCCGATTCTCCCCGCTGGGCGGACCGCGTCAAGACGAATTGGCTCTACGCCATCCACATTCTCGGCACCCTGTTCATGACGGCGGTTGGCGCGGGAGCCGCCTACGCTTTCGCCACCGGCAACCGCGCCCCGGTCAGCTACACCATCGCCAGTTCGGTTCCGGCCTGCGCCGCGATTCTCTTCTTCGTCATCTTCCTGATCTTTCCCGACATCTTTGATGGCGCGTCGCTTCGGATGCCGCATCCCTTCACTCTGCCGACGCTGTTCACGTTGATCGTGGTGTTGGTTCGGTCCCTGATGTACGCGAGTTCGCTGGCTGATCTGGTTCTTAAGGACGACATCCCGCGGCTTGACGTGATCTGGTCGAACCCCAAGTTTCTGCTCGCCGTCTGGGCCGCACAGGTGACGATGTTGATCTTCATCCTGATGACCCAGCGCAAGCCCCGAGGGAAGCCGGAATGATCGTTCATCTGGGGGTTGACCTTCTGCACGCCGAATGGAGTGAGGCTTCAGTCTGCATCGGCACGTTCGACGGCGTTCACCTGGGCCACCAGGCGCTGATCCGCTCGGCGGTTGCTCTGGGATGCGAACGGGAGTGGCCTTCGGTGGTCGTCACGTTCGACCGGCACCCGGCGGCGATCCTGGCTCCCGACCGAAAGCCGCCCTGTCTGGCGAGTGTGGAGCAGAATCTGCGGGTTTTTGAGCGGCTCGGCGTTGCGGTCGCGGTGGTGCTGCCATTCGATCATGCCATGAGCCAGATGAGCGCGGATGATTTTCTGAGCTCGATTCTGCGCGGGAAGCTGCGGGCGGGTCACCTGACCGTCGGGCATGATTTTGCGATGGGGCATGGACGGGTGGGGACAACCGATTGGCTCTCGGAGCGGATTCCGACGACCGTGATCTCGCCAGTCGAAGCAGAAGGGCATCGGGTCAGCAGTTCGGAGATTCGCGCGCTGGTGGCGGCGGGAGAAGTGGATCATGCCGCACGGTTGCTGGGGCATCCCTATGCTCTTTCAGGAGTCGTGGTCGGCGGGCGCAAACTGGGCCGAGAACTCGGCTACCCCACCCTCAATCTCGCCAGGTCTTCGGATCAAGTTCTTCCCTCAGATGGGGTCTACGCGGGCCGCAGCCACACGTCAGCGGGCGAGTTTCTGGCGGCGATCAGCGTCGGCGTCAGGCCGACGGTCGAAGAAGAAGGGCGACGGCTGGTTGAAGCCTATCTGCTCGATTACCCCGGCGCGAGTTTGTACGGACAAGCGGTGGAGCTTGAGTTCACAAGCCTCCTAAGGAGCGAGTTGAAGTTTGAGTCTCTGGAAGAACTCAAAATGCAAATCGCTCTTGATGTGGAGCGAATACGCTTACATTGACAGGAGAAACTATTCGCCGAAGAGTTACCTATGCTCGATTGTGTTCAAAATCTCTTGCTTGAGCGCCATCGCCTCATTCTCAAAGCGTACTGTTACAAATTCTGCTGATGCTTTTAGCAAATCTAATTCCTTCTTGGCCTTCTCTTTATGCGGGATGCTACTTAAATCAGCGACAAGCAACGTAAAGGATCCAAACGAGGGAGCCTTTTCGACTTGGATGGCTTTTCCGCACACTCTCTGGAGACGATCCTGAATGGTAGATGCCTCCTCGTAGTCCAGTGCGACAGGCTCAATGACGTGAGCGGCACCATTATGATAGACCTGCTCGCACTGAATATCAACCCCTTTCACTTTGAAGGTATACCGATCAAAAAGACTGGGGGAAAGCCCAGTGTTCTTCATAACATCCTTCCAGAGTTGCTTGTCATCTCTCCTCGCTCGTTGACTTCGCTCTGGTGCCATGCGACCGACGAATACTTCATATAGGTACGCTGCCGACGACTCAAAGTCTGAATATTGCAGCGTAGATATCGGAGAGAACCACACACTCAAGCCCCCATCGGACATCATGCTGTCCAAAATGGAGGACAAACCGAGGCTACTAATAAAGTCGTGATCCCCTCCCTCGAGGCCTTTCAGGCGAGCGTCGAGGTTCGAGGCAAGCGTGCCGATCTGGTTCAGGTGACGCCTGATGCTCGGCAAATGAATGTGATCAAACGCATCAGTAAGCCGACCCAAATGTGACGGCACCTTAAAAAAAAGCTGAAGATGCTCGCGGCTGAAAGCGACGATCCCAATGTTGAGGCACTCTCCTGAAATCCGATCAGGAGAGAATCGAATCACTGCGTACTCAAGTGTGCTCATGCGGTCAAGACCTCTTGTATTGTGTTGCAAATTTCCTCAGAACAAGTGGCACCGTTTACTACAAACGAAATAGCAACGCCTGACTGTTCCTTCCATATATCTGGGAAGGACTCAGACAACTCTGCCCCCCATTCTGAATCAAGAGATAGACAAATATCTACTAATTTTGCTTTGTCAATCGGTTTTTTCTTTAAAGCTGGGTACAGAACGTGTTGACGAATCAATTCCTCCAGCCCATATCGAGTAAAGCAGGATTCTTGACTCCAACCAATCAGGGGCAGAAATAATGGCGTTAGGCAGAGTTCGTAATCGTAGGGCCAAAGTCGGCCATTCAATATGCCCAAGTTCGGGTTATCATGGCGTCTATCTCCATTCTGCAAGAGGCAGTCAGTGGTTATCAGAGTCTGAGCTTCTACCAATTGAGTTACTGTGAGCCGGGTTCCTGCTTGGTAGCTGACCGATCCGCGTATATATTCTGCCCCTGAGGCGAAACAAGGCTCAATAAACTCTTTCGTTTTCTCGCTGATGACCTCGGCGGCGTCAACCCCAATTTCCACTATGAATGGCTGAGGGGAGTTCAGTCCAACTCTGCGTGCGGCGGCACCTCCAACGACCTCACAAACCAAGTGACTCGCGCCCAGTCCTACATCTGGACGGCAGATTTTTACCAGCAACTCTTGATTTGTAGAGTCAGACTCGCATACCAAGATCATCGATCGCGCCCTGCCTTTTGGGGCATAGCCAAAGAAATCTATTGCCTGAGCTGTTCGAACGAGCATTGAATTAGCTTGAAATTATTATCGGGCAACCCGGCAGAAATTCCAGTACAAGTAAGTCTGCTAGGTGACTTGAATGTTCTGCACATCATTTGAACCACAACTCCAGCCTGAGACGTGCGTACAAAGAAGTAATGAAGATTGCAAAGATCATTCTGCCGGTTCTCGCGGTGCTGATCATCGGCTTCGTCGGTGGGGCGCTGCTGTTCGGGCCGAAGGATCAGGCTTTGATCGAGGAGGCCTTGGATGAATCCATTCGGGCGAGCCGGCAGGGGAGCGCGGGCGGGGTGCTGGATTATTTGAGCCGGAACTTGACTTATGACGGGATGCCGGTCGGCAACAAACAGGACATCGCCCGGGTCGTCCGGTCCATGCGCCCGGACATCGTCGTGCTTGACCGGCAAGTCCAGATGGAAGGCGAGAACACGGCGAAGATTGTCTCTCCCGTGACCTTCAAGCCCGCGATGCAGAAGGAGGGCGAGCCGACCCGGATCGACAATGTCACCATCGTCTTCCGCAAGGAGTCGGGGACGCGATGGGGGGTCATCCCCTACCCGAAATGGCGGATCGTGGAGGTCCGGGCCGACGGGTTCGACC
>JAEYWW010000238.1 GCA_023428805.1 Armatimonadota bacterium
GACTGACACCTGCCCCGGCAATCCCTGGATCATCTGCACGATGTGGCTGGCGCAGGCCGACATCCTCATGGGCGAATTGGATTCCGCCAGGCGGCGGCTTGATTGGGTCAAGAAGATCGGATACGAAATCGGGCGCACAGGGGCATTGCCGGAGCAAGTTCATCCGATATCCGGAGAGCATCTGAGTGTGAGCCCGCTCACCTGGAGCCACGCAGAGGTTCTCAGGACGATGCTCATGCTGGATGGCTCATCATCTGGTAGCGGCGGGTGACTTTGAACCCGTACTTGCCATAGAAATCCACCAGAGTTGTCCAGTCGATCAGGCACCGACGCCCGCCTTCGGCTTTCATCCGCGCGAGACTCGAGCGGAGCAAATCGCCCCCCAAACCTTTTCCCCGCCACTCAGGCGCAAGCCCAATCGGACCGAGCGCGCGCCAATCCTCTCCAAGATGCGAGCGCCACACTGCTCCACTAATAGGATAACTGCTCTGCGGCGACTGGGTCATGCTGAACCCGGCCACTTCCCCATCGAGCCAAAGGAGATCAATCTCATCCGGCTCCTGCATCATTTTGCGCCCAACATCAGACCTCCAGCGACCGGGGAAGCATCGATCAAGAAAAACTTCCATCTGTGCTGTGTCATCCGGACGCGCAACCTTGACCTCGGACAATGCTGCTGGCAATTCCAGCGCACGCAGATCAGCCTCAAGATCAACCACTTGTGGGCCGGTCACAAAGCCGGCTTTCTGCAGCTTCAGCGTGAGTTCCATGTATTCTGTCGGGCAGCCTGGCAGGACGTGATCGCGATCGGCGCCAAAGATGACCTTTCTCCATCCCCTCTGCCCCAACTCCTCAAGCAGCCTGGGCAGATCGCAATCCATGCCGATGAGAGAAAGATGGCAGACGTCGGCATGGGCGCCAGATTTCACGATGGAATCTCCGCTCAATGCCACCAGATACGGCGACTGGATCAGCAACCGATCAACATCGGCGGGATCAAGGGCATATTGAGGCGGGCACTGGCTGTTCCAGGCATCAGCAAGGCTGGCAATCATGCATCGGCACGCGATTTTTCAATCTTCCGCGCGAGACGCGCTTCGTAGAGCACACCTTCGAGGACAGGCTTCCAATCCACCTCGCCCCGCCGCAGCGACTGCGCCAAGTCGCTCACTTCGACAAGCCAGAGAACTTTGGCGTGCACCACCGTTTCCAAGCGTGTTGTCGCGATCACAGAAGAGTGAACCTGTGCCCTCTGATCCGCCAAGATGCGGAGGACTTCATCGGGCGACCTCAGAATCCATCGCCGCAGCGACGCATATCGTTCCTGAAGGTCGTAGGTCGGGCCGTAGTGGGCGGCCTCGTCGAAAACATCGTGAAGCATTGTGAGCGCGGCCACAAGCTCCTCGCGAACCCGCGGAATCACCCGCAGTTCATTCTTGGTGCGGCGTGAAGCAGCCAGATCACGGTCCAGGAATGGAAGAATCGGCGTCACACGAGGCTCCTTTGAACGTAGTTCACCCGCAGATCACGGATGAGGTTTTGAATGGTGCGGCGGTCTTCATCATCCAGCTTTGGTTCGACAATCTTTGCCAAAGCATCTGCCGCGTCAATCGCGGCCTTCGCCTGCTCCAAATCGAGAGGCTGAATTTGACCCGTTGCCAGATCATGTTGGAGTCCAAGCTTCGACCAGGCAATCTGGGTCGTGGACTCCAGCATCATGGAGAGAAATTCGTAAATATTGACCGGCTCTGCTTGCGGGGAGTCGCTCATGCTTCCTGTGATTAGGACGCGGGCGCCGGGCAAAAAAACTCGGGGATTTTTCCAGATGAAATGTTGGTTAAACTAAGGGTGCGCCAGCGTTGCCGCAGAGAACGATCATGGTGTCTTCCACACTCATCCTTGCCGCGCTGATCGCGCCGCAGTCCGGTTCATTGGACCGCTACGTCTATCCTCTTTCTAAACCTATCCCTTCGCCCAAGTTCGTCATCGACGTCACGGATGACCCAGACGCCAAAGAGTGGGCTGAATCCGCCAAAAAGCTCGCGGAAGAGTGGTTTCCCACGATCTGCACCCTCCTGGCGACGGAAGACTACAAGGTGCCCAAAGAGATCAAGCTTGTCTTCCGCAAGAAGCAGGATGCGCCCGCCTTTGCGGCCGGTCCCATGATCAGCTTCAACGGCGAATGGATCAAGCAGCGTCCGGACGACCTTGGCATGGTCATTCACGAGCTGACGCACGTCATCCAGGCCTATCCCGGCAACCGCCACAATGCGGGCTGGGTCACCGAAGGGATCGCAGACTACATCCGCTGGGTGCGCTACGAGCCAGAAGCGCCTCGTCGTCGAATCGACAAGACCAAGTCTTCCTTCAACAGCTCATACCACGTGACGGCATACTTCCTCGCGTTTTCGGCGAAGAAGTACAACATGGCTCTCGTCCCGATGCTTGACCGCGCGATGAGAAAAGCAGAAGATCCGATGCCTGTTTTTGTGAAAGCCACCGGCAAAACGGCGGAAGAACTCTGGAAAGAGTACACCGCCACACTTCCAGATTAATTTTTGGCATTCATCAGGTGCTCGACGAAATAAGAGAATATCTTGCGGTCGACGTACCAGCCCCCAAGATTGTGCGTTCGTCCGGGCAGATAGAGCATATCAAAGTCTTTATCTGCCTTGACGAGAGCGTCCACAAAACGCATTGTTCCGGCGTGAGCGTTGACATTGTCATCCTGTTCGCCAGCGATCAAGAGGAGTTTGCCGGTGAGATTCTTCGCGAGAGTTGCGTTTGATTGCTCTTCGTAGTGCGGACCAACGGGGTATCCCATCCAAAGTTCATTCCACCACGTTTTGTCGGTCCGATGATCGTGGTTTCCGCAG
>JAEYWW010000256.1 GCA_023428805.1 Armatimonadota bacterium
GAACAGATACAGATCATTTCTGTCCAGGCCAATCTGGTTTTCGTGGGAAGATGGGTTGGGCGGAAGATGAAGTCGCGGCTGTTTACACTGGACGCTTCACAGAGGCAAAGAATCCGCTGCTGCTGGCCAAGTCCATTGCCAGATTGCGCGGGCAGGGGAAACCCTATCGTGCGCTGTTTGTGGGTGATGGTCCGCAGCGATCCAGCATCGAGAGCTTGGAGGGATGCCAGATTCTCGATTACATTCCCTACTCCGAACTCCCTGATATTTACCGCGCCGCCGACATTGCCGTCTGGCCACGCCAGGAGAGCATGTCGATGCTGGATGCTTCCGCCTGCGGAGCCCCGATCATCGTGAGCGACACAATGGGGCAGAAGCAGAGGGTGCAGGGCAACGGACTCTTCTATCGGGAGCAGGACGAGGACTCCCTCGCCGATGCTCTGTTGAATCTTGAATCAAAGGACTTGAGGCATCGGATGGGGCTGCAGGGGCGGCAGCTCATGCTTGATCAATTTTCCTGGCGCAGGAATGCGGCGCAGCGCATGAGGGACTACGAAGCGGCCTGTTTGTCCCGCGTTTGAAGGATCACGCGCGTGCCGGAATCGTCAAACAACCAGAAGCATCCATGCTCGCTTGTTCGCTTGCCATTCTCTGCCTTGGTTCGCCGGGAGTCCGTTTGGAGACCCCGGAGGTTGCGCTCTCCCATGAAGATCTGACTCAAGCTGACTTGCGCGAATTCCTCAAACAGCGGGCGGGCGGCGAGAAAGCCGCTCCTGCGGCTTGGCGGAAGAGCGATCCAATTCTCGCCCAAGCCCGGGCTCTTGAAGATCAGATTCTCCTCAACGCAGCCCTGTGGAGGCTCGAAGGTGACGAAAAGGCCAAGATGCGAGCCCTCGAAGCCCTCGAAAACACCGCATCGGTGCCGATGGGTGGCGTCGAGGATGTTTTGGGGAACGCTGAACTGATCGCGTCGATGGCCCTTGGATACGATGGGCTGAAAGATCAAATGGAGCCGAGCCAGAGAGAAGCTTTGCTCAAGAGGATTCAAACCCGCGGACTAGAATGGTCGCTTGAACAGGAGAGCAGCAAAGCCTTCTGGACCACCAATTGGCGCAACTCCAGTGTGGTCATCCGTTCCTGCATGGCTCTGGCGGCAGCTTTGACCCATAAAGATAATCTCGAACTTTCAAACCAGGTTCTTCAGAGTTGGCGGGAGAATGTGCCGAAGATGCAGGGCTACTTTGGTCTGAACGGTGGCAGCAGCGAAGGGCTCGTCTATTGGATGTTCGTGCTCAACTATGCCGCCCTTGCAGACGAAGCCGTATCCAAGGCTAAGGGCGAAGCCTTCGCCCCCCGAGTCACCGATCGAGCCGACGCCCTCTATCCGGTGATGCTCGACGGCCCGTCGGGGAAGCTCTACAACTTTGGCGACAGCATTGAGGATGTGGTTCCTGCGGCTGCGTTGATGTTCATTTCAAAACAGCAGGAGAAGCCTGCCGCCGCCGCGTGGACGAGGGAAGTCCTGCGGGATGTCATATCTCGCCCCTCCGCTTACACCAATGCCCAGCTGCGCTTCCTGCCTTTCGCGCTTCAGTGGTGGAATGACGCCGCCGGAGATGATTCAGCTCTGCCCCTGGCAAAACTCTATTCTGGCGATGACACGGTCGGAGTGATGCGATCCTCGTGGTCGGATCCAAGGGCCGCATTCGCCGCTTTTGTGGCGGGAGATCGGCAGGCGAGCCACAGTCAGATAGATTTGGGGAGCTTCATTTATGAAGCGAATGGTGTTCGTTGGGCGGTTGACCCAGGGATGGACAGCGGCCCGGGATACTTCGATGCCAAGCCCGAAGGGAGGCGTTGGCAATTCTTCCGCCCATCAGCTTTCGGGCACAGCTTGCTGCAAGTGGGAGGCCAAGCGCAATCGCCAAAATCATCCGCACGCGTGACACGCTTCGGGACTGGCAAAAACCCTTTTGGAATAGTCGATCTCAGCCCGTCCTATGGTCTTTCTCCGGGCTCATATAAGCGCGGATTCAAACTGGTGGGCGATTCCCTTCTCATCCAGGACGAGATTCCCGACAGCGCGTTTGACTCGATGTGGAGGATGATCAGCGAAGCGGAGGCGAGCAATCAGAATGGCAGCTTTGTGCTGAGGAAGGATGGACAGACGCTCCATGTCAAGTTCCTGGGCGGCGGTCGAAGAGATTCAGTCATCCAGCAAGGCCCCGGCAAGATGCAGGTTGGGCGCTCCGCCGACTCCCTGCTGAGTTTGGAGTTCAAAGTGAAGGCGGGAACGCGCAGGATTGCGGTATTGCTGACGCCGGATGAGGGCGAGTCACAGGATCTCCAACCCTTGTCGGAATGGTGATGCTAAAGAGCTTCCGCTTCGTGATCGAGGAACCAGCGGTAGGTTGACTCGATCCCATCGCGAAGCTCAATCTTCGCCTTCCAGCCCAGGCCGTTGATTTTTCCGACATCCATCAGCTTGCGCGGGGTGCCGTCGGGCTTGGTCGAGTCCCAATCGATCTCACCCTCAAAGCCGACAATCCCGCGGATCAATTCGGCCAATTCTCGAATTGACACATCCTCGCCCACTCCGACATTCACGAGGCCGGGGTCATTGTGGTTTTGCATCAGGAAAATCGCGGCATCGGCCAGATCATCCGCGTGAAGGAACTCCCGGCGCGGCGTTCCTGAACCCCAGAGAGTCACCGAGGATGCACCAACCTGCTTCGCCTCATGAAACTTCCGGATCATGGCGGGCAGAACGTGGGAGTTCTGCAGATCGAAGTTGTCTCCGGGGCCATAAAGGTTGGTCGGCATCAAGCTGACGCTGCGGAAGCCGTACTGCTTGTGATATGCCTCGCACATCTTCAGCCCGGCGATTTTGGCGACGGCGTAGGCTTCGTTCGTGGGTTCTAGTGGCCCGGTCAAAAGCACATCTTCGCTCATGGGCTGCGGCGCAAGTTTGGGATAGATGCAGCTTGAGCCAAGAAAAAGCAGCTTCTGCACACCGTATCGAAAGGCCAGGTCAATCACATTGAGCTGGATTGCGAGATTGTCGCGGATGAAGTCTGCGGGATAGGTGTCATTTGCGAGGATTCCGCCCACCTTGGCGGCGGCGAGGAAGACGTACTGCGGTCGTTCGTGTCGGAAGAATGATTCCACAGCGGCTCGATCGGTGAGGTCAAGTTCCTGGCTGGTGTAGCCGATCAGCTTGCTGCAGCCGTCCGCCTCCAGTCGGCGCATGATCGCCGAACCCACCAGTCCGCGATGACCCGCAACATAGATGCGAGACTTCGGAGTCATCTCCCCTGAATAGCCGCTCATTTTCGGAATTATTGGTCGTGCCGTTGCTGAGGCATATCCACGCCGTGGTCCTGCAGCAGTTTTTCTCGACGCGCCAACTCCAGATCGTGATCCACCATCATGCCGACAAGCTCATCAAAGGTCACTTCCGGTTCCCACCCGAGCTTTTCCTTCGCCTTGCTTGGATCGCCGAGGAGGTGATCGACTTCAGCCGGCCGCAGATAGCGGGGGTCGAACTCCACGTGCTTTTCGGCATCCACTCCTGCCAATGCGGCGGCTTTGTGCAGGAATTCTTCGACTGAATAAGCCTCTCCGGTCGCGACCACATAGTCATCAGGAGCATCCTGCTGGAGCATCAGCCACATCGC
>JAEYWW010000290.1 GCA_023428805.1 Armatimonadota bacterium
CATCTATATCCATCCGCGTGATTGGTATCTCTCTATCGAGGACAAGCGTGATGTGATCGAGGAGATGCTGCCGAATGATCTGGATATCGCAGGCTGGGAAATCCGAAAGGCGCTCAGGCTCTTCAGCAAGTCCAATCCCCCTTTCATGGAATGGCTCCACTCTCCAATTGTCTATGCCGAAGACCACGAGTTTATGGCGCGGCTCCGCGCGCTTGTGCCAATCTACGCATCGCCCGAAAAGTGCCATCTGCACTACCTGCACATGGCGTTTGGAAACTTCAAGGAGTATCTCAAGGGCGACGAGGTTTGGCTGAAAAAGTATCTCTACGTCCTCCGTCCGGTGCTCGCCTGCCTCTGGATCGAACGCCGAGATGCCTGGGTTCCGGTGGAATTTGATCGGCTGCTGGAGTTGATAGATGACCCTGCTCTCCTCGACGCAATTCACAGGCTGTTGGAGCGGAAGATGGCGGGCGGCGAGCTGGATCGAGGTCCGGCCATCCCGGCGATCTCCGAGTTTCTGGAGCGTGAGCTGCAGAGGCTTGAAGCAGGGAAGGACAAACCTCAACCTGCCCCCGAACTGGAGCCTTTGAACGAACTCTTCCGCTGGACGCTTGATCGACGAGTCGTATAAGTCCTACCGGGCAAACCTCAAGCCCTCATCATCAAGACGTGAACCTTCAAGCAAAGCGCGTGTCCGAAACCCGCACCCAGCTCTCCCAGGTGATGACGCCCAACGATGCGAACTTCCTGGGGAAAGTCTTTGGAGGTTCGATCCTTGCTTTGATCGACCTTGCGGCCAGCTCCACCGCCCAGCGGTTCAGCGGGCATATCTGCGTGACAGCCTCGTTCGACCGGGTGGATTTTCTGGAACCAATCGAGATCGGGGAGATGGTCACATTGACGGGCTACGTCACCTATGTTGGCCGCACGAGCGTGGAGGTCACAATCGATGTCACCGCCACCCACCTGCGCCGCAACGAGACGCGGCACTGCAACACGGCGCGGGTCACGATGGTCGCCATCGTCGATGGCAAGCCAGTCCCGGTTCCCCGGCTGATTTGCGAAACGAAGGAGGACAAGCTCCGATTTCTTGAGGGCCGACTGCGGCGGGAACTTAGAACAGAGCGGACCGAAGAGTTGAACGGCTTCAAGGCGGCGATGGAGAAGCTTGATGACCTCAAGCTGGATGAACTGGCCGCCAGCACCCAGCCGCTCAAGCCATTGTTGGAAGCAATCTGACCACGTTTTCATAGCGAAATTCAACTCATCACGCGAGAATTGATTCATATTAGAGATATGAAGAAAGTTCTTGCCTTGGTTCTTGCTGGTCTGATGATCGGGAGCTTGTCCGTTTCGGCGTCGGCCAATCCGAATTCTCCGCCGCCGCAGGGCAAGCCAGCCGCAAAACAACCGGACAAATCGAAGCAGTTCGGCACTCCAGAATGGCAGGAAGCCCTCCACAATCGAGTTGTCGCCAGCCTGGGATTGACTGCGGCCCAGAAGAAGGGCATCAATGCCGCCTATGCGAAGCAGAAGGCAGCTCAAGCCAAGATTTTGAAGGACTATCCGTTCAAGGCAGGCAACGATGCGCATTCGCAGAAGCGCATGGACGCCATCACAAAGGTCTCCAACACCTTCACCGCCGAAGCCAAGAAAGCCTTGGGCGCGAAGTATCCAACCTATCTCAAGAAGCTGCAGGAAGAGGTGCAGAAGGAGGCTCAGAAAATGGGCTTCGGAACGGGGCCGACACAGCAGCAGATTGAATCCGCCGTGAAGGCGGCGCGGGCGCGGGTCGTCAAGCAACTGGGCTTGACCGCCGCCCAGCAGAAATCCCTGACCGATATTGAGGCGAAAGCTCAGAAGGACACGATGGCCCTGAGCCGCCAGATGATGGGCAAGGATTACAGCAAGATGACCAAGGCCGAGCAGGACAAGATGCAGGCCAGCTTCAAAAAGATCGGTGATGCCCGCAACGCCTCAATCAAAAAACTCCTTGGTGAGAAGAAAGCTGCCGAGTATGACAAGAAAATGGCCGCCGAAATGCAGAAGGAAATGGAAAAGTTGATGCCAAAACCGCCTGCGTCCAATTCCAAGCCAAAGGCCAAAACAAGCTGACCGAGAACCCAGGCCCCGAAGCATTCTCCGAGTTAGGGCGTCCATAACTCGGAGACTTATCAACATGGTTTCACTTGCAATGGCCGCCCTCACTGTGATCGCCGCTCCTCCCGCCAACATTGAACTGACCGTCTACAACCAGGGTTTTGGACTGGTCAAAGAAGAGAGAACTCTTGACCTGAAAGCCGGAGAACAGGAGATCGCGATCGAGGATGTGGCCTCGATGATCGAGTCGAACAGCGTCGGAATCCTCAGCCTCTCCGACCCGGGCTCCTTCACCGTTCTTGAACAGAACTACCGATTTGATCTCATCAGCCCTCAGGCGATCCTGAACAAGGCGGTGGGGCAGAAGATCACCATTGTCCGTGTGCTGCCGAATGGGGGCAAGGAGACGATCCGCGGGACCCTCCTGAGTGCGCCAACCTCGGTCATCAGCCACGGCAACGGCGACTCGAACATGACTTACAATGGTTTGGTTTTGCGGGCGGATGACGGGCGGATCATCCTCAACCCCTACGGCGAAATCCAGGTCGATTCAATTCCCAAGGGCTTGATCAGCAAGCCGACCCTGGTGTGGCTTCTGAACGCGCAGAAAGGCGGAGCCAACAAGGCGCAGTTGAGCTATTTGACGCAGGGCATGAGCTGGACGGCGGACTACGTTCTGAACCTCAACAAGGATGGAAATCTCGGCACTCTGAAGGGCTGGGTCACGCTCACCAATCAGAGCGGAGCATCCTATGAGAACGCAAAGCTCAAGCTGCTCGCGGGCGAAGTTCAGCGCATCCGCGACCAGATGAATCGAGGCGGCGGATTTGGCGGCGGGCGCGCGCCGGCGGCGGATGCCATGAAGATGGTCGAAGAAGAGAGCATCGGCGAGTATCACCTCTATACCGTCACCCGACCGACTACGGTCGCGAACAATGAATCAAAGCAGGTTTCATTGCTGGAAGCTGTTGATATCCCAGTCAAGAAAAAGCTGCTGGTCGATGCGATGCGGATGTATCCGCGCTGGCGGCCGCAGGAAGGGGAAGTCGGCACCGGCCCGATCAGCCCGCTCTTCATGGTCGAGTTTGTGAACGACAAGCAGAGCAATCTGGGAATGCCGATGCCGGAGGGCCGTGTCAAGGTTCTTCAGCCGGACAGTACGAACTCGCTGCAGCTCATGGGCGAAGACCAGATCCGCCACACCCCGAAGGATGAGCACGTCACTCTGGCGATTGGCCGGAGCTTCGATGTCGTCGCCGAGCGCAAACGCACATCGTTCCGCTGGATCAACGGCAACGCCTCGGAAGGCTGCACAGAGACCTTCGAGATCGAAGTCCGCAACCGCAAGGACAAGCCGGAAACCGTGCACGTTTGGGAACGCCCGTGGGGCGATTGGAAGATCACCGAGAAGAACGTGGACTACAAGGCGCTCGACTCGAATACGCTGGAATTCCAACTGAACCTCGCCGCCAACGAAGTCAAGAAGATCATCTACACCATCGAAACCCGCTGGTGAAGACCGAAGCATAGTGCCCCGGGAATCCTGCCCGGGGCGTTGGATTTCCATTGAAAGCCGCGTGAGATATGGCTGTCCGGTCAGTTGAGCACTCCTGGCTCTTCACCTCTGGAGAGGTGCACCACCTATAACTTGCATCTGAGGATCAGGCTAAAATTTCAGAGATGAACTGGCAGGGGATAGGGGCGGAGGTTCTGGATTGGTTCTATCCGCGTCGATGCGGCCTTTGCGCGTGTTTGGGTGATGAAATCATCTGTGCTGACTGCAGACGGGAATTTTTGCCGCCTGACGAGCCGGTTCGCGCATGGTCGGGCGGGTCGCCTCTCACCATGTCGTATTCGCTTTGGGCGTACGATCAACGGGCCGCGCAGGCAGTCCGGCGGCTCAAATACTCCCGAATTCTTGGCTTGGTTGAGCCCATGGCCAAGCAGTTGAGGGCGTTTTATGACGACCTTGATTTGGCGGAGGCGGGATGGATTGTCCCCGTGCCGATCCATCCTTCCAGGGGGCGGATGCGGGGGTTCAATCAGGCGGAGCTTCTCTGCAAAGAACTGCCGCAGGAGAAGGTGAAGCTGGACCTGCTGAAGCGCACCAAGAAGACCAAACCTCAGGTCGAGCTTTCGGCGGCGCGGCGCATGATCGAACTTCGCGGGGCATTTGCGACGGGCCGCCCGTTGGAGGGCGAGCGCATCCTCTTGGTCGATGACGTGATCACCACAGGAGGCACCGCCCTGGCCTGCGCCGAAACCCTCCGCAACGCGGGCGCGATTGATGTCCGAGTTCTCACCTATTGCGGCGAGCGTCCCGAATCACTTCTCGAGGCTTAGGCGATAGAGACGGAGTTCTTCTTTGGCCTCCGCGCCGATCTCCTTCAAGGCCGTTTCCCATTCTTCGCGATAGGGTTCCAAAACATTGGTGAGAGCCTCCAAAACTGCGACATCTCTGAACCACTTCTTATTGGCCGGGATCACGTGCCAGGGCACGGGAGAAGAACATCGCTTGATCGCGGTCTCATAAGCCTCCTGGTAGGCATCCCAATGCAGCCGCTCTTTCCAGTCTCCCGGCGACAGCTTCCAATAGGCTTTTTCATCCTGTTCCCGCTCCAGCAGCCGCTCCTCCTGCTCCTCTTTGGAGATGTGCAGAAAGAACTTGACGATGATGGTGCCCCGGTCGAGAAGCATCTGCTCGAAGCTGTTGATGTGCGCGTAGCGTCCTTCGATGATTTCGGGCGACGCCAAGCCGTGCACTTTGACAACGCCGACATCTTCGTAGTGCGAGCGGTTGAAGATCACGACCTCGCCGCGGCGCGGAGCCTTCTGGTGGATTCGCCAGAGAAAGTCATGATCGCGCTCCTCTTCGG
>JAEYWW010000337.1 GCA_023428805.1 Armatimonadota bacterium
GCCTACATCAAGAGACGTCAGCTTTCAGATGAACACCACGACAGCGTCTCGTATGAGCTTCTGCGATTCGCAGGACATGAGTCTGGCAAGGCGTCGGCAAAATCCATGGCGATTCCCCGTGCCACGCAGGACCAGGGGAGGGTCAATGACATTGCCGGGCAGATGGTGCGTGCGCTCCACTCCGAGCAGAAGCTGAGGGACAACACGGACGCTTTGCTGCAGGAAATTTCTCAGTTGCCGAGATAGATCAAACCGTTCTGGAGAGAGAGTGTGATCTGCATTCTCTTCAACTGGTCGTTCAGGCTGTCAACAGGGTCGCCCTGGTCAATCTTCCATTCGATCTTGCGGTCCAGATCGCCCATGCCCAGCTTGACGGGTTTTTGATAAGCGTCGGCAAGAGACTTGGCAAATTCGGTCAGGGTTCCTGACCCTTCCAGCACCGGGGTTGTTGTATGACCGGGCACCACAACATGAATCGGGTCCAGGTTGGAGCTGAATTCGAGAGTCAGCAGTTCTGCATGGTCAATGGAACTGCCCAGCGGCACCATAGTGGTCTGAGAGTTGAGTTCAACCGTCTCAAGCACCGTCCCCTCGGCCCCCGCCTTAATCGTGACAACAACAGGCCGCAGAGGCTTGTAGGAAAGCTTGAGCGTGCCATCAGAAACCAGAAGATGAGGGGGCTCCGCCTTCTGCGGCGCATTGGAGCCGATGATGCCTGCAACGTTGCCATCCACATTGCCCGAAGGCTTCAGGGCGACAAGCAGCCCAAGGAGCACCGCGCTCGCGGCAGCGCCCATCAGGATCGGCTGCCAAAATCGAACGAAGACTGGCCGGTGATTTGTCTTCCGCTCCAAATCAATCTGATTGAGCCGCGCTTCAATGCGCTCCGACAGGAAGGAGGCGGGCTCAATCGGCTCATCCTTGAAACCTTCCAGACTGCCCATCAATTGGGCGAACTCACTGTAATCCGCCTTGAGGTCGGGGTCGGACGCGAAGGCCTGGTCCAGCGTCTGGCGGAGGCCAGGCGCAAGAGTGCCCTCGTAATAGTCCGAATAAAAGTCCCGAGCTTTGCTGCGGTTCATGATTTCCTCGTTGCAGGTTTGACTTCACCCAATCGTGAAAAGTTCCTTGTCCGCCGACAAGTGGTCCCGAAGGGCGATCCTCGCCCGGTTCAAACGGCTCTTCACCGTTCCAATCGGAAGGTCCAAAGCCTCCGAAATTTCTTCGTAGCTCAGCATTTCCACGTGGTACATCACCAGCATCGCCTGCTGATAATCCGGCATTTTTTCGAGCGCATGCTGAACCGTCGATTCCCTCGCATTCCGCTCCGCCTCCTCGTCCGGCCCATCTCGCACATCCTCGAACTGCCGCTCAACCTCCTGCCCGTTCACGTTCAGCGTCGAGTCGATGCTGACATTCCGATACGATTTGTCACGCTTGCGATGATCCAGGCTGCAGTTGGTGAGGATGCGGTAGAGCCAGGTGCCAAACGCGCTCTGCCCTCGGAAGTTCTTGAGCGCAGAATAGACGCGCGCAAACGCCTCCACCACGATGTCGGCGGCGTCATCCGGGTTGCGGGTCAGGCGGTAGGCGTACTGATATGCCTTCTGCTCGTACTTGCGGACAAGAGCATCGAAGGCCGATCTGTCGCCTGCCTGAGCCTGCCTGATCAGCAGTTCATCATCGCGGTTGGAATCGCTCATCTTGAGATGCGCGGTCGCGAGCGGGCTCCTGCCGCCTCCTCGATCGCCTTGGCCTCCTCATCCGTCAATCCTCGCTCTGCCTCGCCTGCGCGAAGCGCCTTTCCAAACAACCGGCTCGTGTCCCGTCCAACCTGGTTCGTCAGAACGGCGCCGTTGCCCTCGTCGTCGTAGACCGCCAGGCTGAAGCTCTGCTCGCCGCCGACTTCGGAAAATGCGTCGTATCGCACCATCCCGACGAATCTTTTTGCGGTTCGAAGCTTGGCTTCGGCCCCGGCCAGGCGATTCTTGAGTGATTCAATCTCTGCTTCCTGACGTTCCCGAGCCCTCAAATGCTCATAGAGCATCGCTTCGATGTTTTCCGCGTCAACCCCAAACAGCAGTTCCTGCCACTTGCGCTGAGTCGCGCGAGTCTGATTGATTGCGCGAAGAGCAAGAGAGAGAGCTGTCCCGCTTCCCACGAGCGCGAGGAGGAGAAGAAGTCCCCTCATAGGCTCCAGCATCTGATTCAGGGCGTCCATAGAAACAAAGGGTGGGAAGTTTCCCCAATCCTTCAAGTATAACCTTCTATGGAGATTACGTTCCAAAAATGAGCCAGACAAAAGGCCGAGGACGAAAGAAGGCGCTCATCACGGGCTTCGGCTCGGTGATGCTTTTTGTCCTTGCTTTCACAGTTCTTTTCTTCTTCAATTTCCGAACCATTGAAGTTCAAGGCCCCTCCATGGAGCCCACTCTCAAGACCGGAAGGCGACTTTTGGTCAGTTCAGCCTACTGGCTGATCGGCCCGATCAAGAAGGGCGACATCGTCGTTGTCCACCTCAAGGACAAGGACGACATCGTGATCAAACGCGTCCTCGGACTTGGCGGCGACAAGATTGATCCCAACAACTGGCCGGATCAACACAGCCTGACCGAAGGTGATTACACAGTCCCCCAGGGCCAAGTTTTCATTGTCGGCGACAACCGGCTGCAGTCCGAAGACAGCCGCACATTCGGCCCCGTGACAAGAGGCGAAGTCATCGGAAAAGTCGTGATCTGGTAAACACTCAATTATGAAATTTCCATGCGGACGAGTGGGAAGGCAGGTTTTGGAGTTCCATCCCGCCCCTTTCCGCGCTCCGCTCCGCGCGTTTGCCGCCCTTGTTGTGCCCTGGAAACAGGGTCGAATCCTCCTCTGCGACATCGAAGATCGCGGTTGGTGCATCCCGAGCGGGCGCGTTGAGCCAATGGAATCCAGCATCGAGGCAGCCAAGCGGGAGGCCATCGAAGAAGCCGGAGCGATCCTTGACCCAATGATCTACATCGGGTGCTATCGCATCCGGGAAAAGTCAGAAGTGCGTTGGGCGGACGTCTTCGCCGCAGAAGTGGGCGAACTGGTCCCCATTCCTCTCGAATTTGAATCTTCGGGGCGAAAATTTGTCAATCCCGAGGATTTGGCGGATGTCTATTACCTTTGGAACCCGCTCACAGAGGCCGTTTTCAAGCACTCACGCATCCTGCTCGAACGCCACCAGGCGATGTTGAACTAGGCTTTCGCGGCAGGTTCTTCTTCAAAAAGCGGAATCTGACCCGTCTTGATGGCGGCAATCTGCCCCACATCGGGCGGCTGCTCGAAGGCGAGCTTGGACATGTTGACAGGCACCTCAATGGGATAGTCGCCATTGAAGCACGCCAGACAGAACTTATGCTCATCCTGCCCCACTGCCCGGGTCGCTCCTTCGATGCTGAGGTAACCCAGCGAAGTTGCCCCCACATGATCACGAATCTCTTCGATGCTCATCTTGGCGGCGGCCAGTTCGCCCTTGCTCGCCATGTCGATGCCGTAGAAGCACGGGAATTTGATCGGCGGAGCGGTGATGCGGACGTGAACCTCTGCCGCGCCAGATTCAAAGAGCAGCTTGACGATCTGCTTGGTGGTCGTCGCACGAACGATCGAGTCATCAACCAAAACCAGCTTCTTGCCCTTGATGTGCTCCACGATGGGGCTCAGCTTCATGCGGACGCCAAGCTCGCGCATCCTCTGGTCCGGCTGGATGAATGTTCGATGAATGTAGCGGCTCTTCGACATCCCTTCCGTGAACGGGATTCCTGTCACGCGGCTGAAGCCGATCGCCGCCGGGATGCCTGAATCCGGCACTGGCACCACGATGTCCGCATCAGGGGCGGGGTGCTCCCTCGCCAGTTCTTCGCCCATTCTCTGACGCGCTCCGTAGAGCGTCGTGTCATACATGATTGAGTCGGGCCGGGCGAAGTAGATGAACTCAAAAAGGCACATCGAAGACTTGGCCGTCGGCACTGCCTCCGAAAGGTGATAGCCGTTCTGGTCGATCACCACCATCTCACCCGGCTTCAAGTGATGAATTGCTTTGGCCCCGATCGGCCCGAAGGCGCAGGTTTCGCTGCTCACCAGATAGCCGTCCGGAAACTCGCCCAATACCAGAGGGCGAATCCCATTCGGGTCTCGGAAGGCGGCAATGGCGTGAGGGGTGATGACGCAGACACTATAGGCTCCCCGAATCCGCGCCATCGTCTGCTTCACCGCCTCTTCCAGGCCGAGATGCACGTAGCGGACAATCAGCCGCGCGATGACCTCGCTGTCCGAGGTCAAATCAAAATGCTCGCCCTCGCGCTGCATCTGCTCGCGGAGCTCCGTGGCATTGATGAGGTTGCCGTTGTGCGCCACCGCGATCTCGCCGATGGTGCTCACACAATAAATCGGCTGGGCGTTGCGGAGGACGCTGGCTCCGGTCGTGCTGTACCGGTTGTGTCCGATGGCCAGATCGCCCGGAAGGCTCGCGAGAATCTCTTCATTGAAGACCTGGCTGACCAAGCCCTGATCCTTGTGCATCCGCACTTGACTGCCGTTGCTGACCGCGATCCCCGCCGACTCCTGACCGCGATGCTGAAGCGCAAAGAGGCTGAAAAATGCCAGACGTGCGGCGTCTCCCGACCGGGCGTAAATTCCGACTACGCCGCATTCTTCCTTCGCGCGATCATCGTGCCAGGCATCGGGATGGGCCATGGGAGGACTCAGATTATATCCCGGTTAAGCCCGTCCCGCCCGGTCCACCCATGAGTCGATTGCGGTGCACTTCTCCAGAAGTGCGTGAACTCAACCACCCAGCGCCTGCAAATCCGCCCCGCTCAAACGCAGCACTGGGTACACCGAATACGCTTCATCGTAGAACGGGCTCCGTTCAAACAGCCAGTTCAGCCGCGCCAGCGGGCTGCCGGCGAACGCGGGGTCTTTCAGCTTCTCCTCAAACTCCGCCTTCAGCTTCGGGTCACGGTCCAGCATCTTGCGAGCGTAGGGTTCCATCGCGTAGTCCTCCGCGTACTCCGTCCGCTGGAAGATCGTGTTGAAGAAGCCCCAGCGAACCAGCGAATCCTCGCAGACCGGCTCGAGCAGATGAACCAGAAGCCTCGCCCCCGGCTGATTGACCGGCACGATCAGCGAGCCTTTGTGGATGGAGACCTCGCGCTCCTCCTCCCGCACGGTGAAGCTCGGCATGAATCTCCCCTCGTTGGGCGATCCCGGAAACTTGACATCCTGGAAGACCCGCACCATCATCTTCCGCCGGCTCGGGACCGCGGAAGATTTCAGCCGCGAGTATTGGATGCCGTGCAGGTTCAGCAGCTTGGCCACATCCTGCCACTGCGGCGGGATCAGATAGGCCGCCGGAAGCCTGACGCTCTCGCCCGGCTCGAACTGGTCGCGGATGCGGCTCGGGAAATCCTTCGGCTCCGTCCCCCAGGCCCGGACTTCCCCGCCTGTGATCTCGCTCTTGTAGGGCTTGAATTCGTAGCCTTTGTATGTCCAGTCGCGCCATTCATCTTTTGTCTTGCTGGAGATCACGAGCGGGTCGCCCTCCCGCAGATTCGCCTCCCGCGCGTCGGCCTGGGCGACGACGGCCTTCAGCTCCGCTGCGTTTTCTCCTGTGAATTCGATCGCGTGTCTAAGGATCGAATACGTGCTGAGAACCCGGGGCTTGTACGGTTTCAGAACGTGGGTCTCCACCAGGATCGACGGGCGGTTGAAGAGCGAATAATAGCCGTGGCTGTAGCGCGGCGAATAAGTTCCCAGCGACGTCCCCTGCGCCGGATTCGCCGCGTTGATCCCGCCGAAGTACGGCCCCGCCACGAATCCGTCCCGATTCACCTCCCGCATCAGATGGCCGTCCATCTTCGCGGCGAAATTCATCGCATCCGCGTCCATCGTCGGCCAGCGCGCGGTGTCGAAGGTCATCACGTACTGCCAGTCCCCGCCGTCGGTCGTGTGATTGTCGAAGAAAACGTCCGGCTTCCATTTCCGCAGGAAGTTCAGCAGGACCCGCATCTCGCCCGCGTCCGCCTTCACAAAGTCGCGGTTCAGGTTCAGGTTCACGCTCGTCGTGCGCCAGCCCATCTCAACAGGGCCGTTCTGGTTGGCGCGGTTGAACGGGCCGAACCGCTCGTGCGCGTCCACCCCGAAGATCGGGACGATCGCGACATTGACATTCCTCAGCATGTCGGGCATGTCCCCCATCAGGATGTCCCGCGCCAGCATTAGGCTCGCGTCCTTCCCTTCGATCTCACCGGAATGGATGCCGTTCTCAATGAAGACCAGCGGCTTGCCGCTCCGCCGCGATTCCTCGGGAGTGAATGTCTGATCCTTGCTCAGGATAAGCACGACCATCTCCCGCCCCTGCGGACTCTTCCCCATCGAGAACATCTTCGCGTGCGGAGATTCGGCGTCGAGCTTCCGGCAGAACTCCACCGCCTCCGCATATCGTCCCGTCGCCTTGAAGTCCGTCCGTTCGCAGGTCAGCAGCCAGTCGGCAGCCATTTCAAACATGGCGACAGTTTAATCACGACTCATCATCGTTTGCATCGGAGCGATGAATGCCCCGGCAGGGCCAAGTCACAAGCGCGCTGGATCCAGGGTCGTGCTTCGCGCTCTTCAGCGTGTTCGCCGCGCGGAAGAGCATCTGAACGGCGTCGATCTCGGGAGGAGCAGGCTCGTCAGGCCTCCGAAAGAGAGAAGCGTTCATCACGGATTCGCTGCCCGTCGTGTCCGCGAGCCCGGCGACGTGGCCGATTTCGTGCAGGCAGACCCGGCGCATCATCAGATAGTTCTCCCAATGGTTCGAGACGAACTGACGCGAAACCCGAATCCGGCTGGCAATCTCCAGCTTGCTCGCGCCCAGGTGGTAGTCGTAGACGATCCGGCGTCGGTAGTTCGTCCAGGTCACATCCGGGGGAGAATTCCAGGAGTCGTCGTCGAAGAAGCTCAGAATCACATTGCTCTCAAGGTATCCCTTCTCCCGCAGAATCAGCTTTCCCCGAGTCGCCGCCGTCCAGGATTCCATCGCGCTGAAGAAGGCCGAGCGGAACATGAGCGCAGGCTTCGCCTCCAGCCCGGCCATGTCGAAGTGGATGAAGAGAGGACTCGCCACCAATATTTCGCCGACGGCGGTCGCCAGGAGGCTATTTCCATCGCTCATCGCCCTCAGGCCCTGGCGAAGGAGAGCATTCGCTTCAAAGTTGATCTGCTGACTGCAGTCAGTCGAATTTTTGACCGTCACAACTTCCTCCCGTGAATGGCCCTCCACCCTAATCATCGGCGCGATCCTCCGGGCATGGAGGGACTTTTCCAGACAACTTCCACGCCTCATCTGCCCGCAACCTGTCCCGCCCGATTTCCAGGCAAATTTATCAATCCCACATCCTGGGTCTTTGGGAACGGCAGTGCGGCGGCAGGACCGCAGATTCTCGGCGGGTCGATCAAGGAGAGTTGCCGCGCATGCAGAAATAGTGAGTATTCCCGCCCAGGACCACCCCCGCTTCAGCGGGACCCCTTCCCCCGGACCGCTCCGCTTCAGCGGGG
>JAEYWW010000224.1 GCA_023428805.1 Armatimonadota bacterium
ATCATCAGGTCGGCCAGCTCGTCGATGATGACGACGATATAGGGAAGTTTTTCCTGAAAATCTGCTTTTTCGTTCCAGCCGTCGATGTTGCGGACCTGCCGTTCGCTGAACATGTCGTAGCGGCGGTCCATCTCGCGCCAGACCGCTCGGAGAACTCCTGGAGCCTCTTTGACATCCTTCACGACCGGACACATGAGGTGGGGAAGTCCCTCGAACAATGAGAGTTCAACTCGCTTGGGATCGATCATCACCATGCGGACCTCTCGCGGGGTGTGGCGGAGGATGAGCGACATGATGATTGTCGCAAGAGCAATGGATTTGCCGCTATTCGTCGCTCCCCCGATCAGCAGGTGGGGCATTCGGGTGAGGTCGGTGTACTTGGGCACACCTGCCACGTCCTTGCCGAGCGCGAGGCAGAGCTTCTTCTCCTTGTCGTGAAACTCCAGGCTCTCGCACATTTCGCGGAGGGTCACCATGACGCGCTGGTTGTTGGGAACCTCGACGCCGATGGCGGATTTGCCCGGATGGGGGCCTCAACGCGGACGTGCGAAGCCGCCAGGCTCATGGCGATGTTGTCGGCGAGGGCGGTGATGCGGTTCACGCGGATGCCGGGGCCAAGCTGGATTTCGTAGCGGGTGATGGTCGGGCCGTTGGCCACTTCCACGACGTTCGCATCAATCCCAAATTGCTCCAAAGTGCCTTCAAGAGTCTCGATGTTGCGCTGCATCTCCTGCGGAGATCGCTTGTGTTTTGATTGCGGCTCTGTCAGGAGCGAGAGTGCGGGAAGTGTATAACCTTCCTTGGGTTCAGGGTTGCTGAAATCCACCTCCGAAGGCTTGGGAGAACCCTCGGTGATGCGGGGCTGCTTGCGTGTTTCCGGCTCAGGGCGCCGGGTGGCTGGCGCATCTGCATCTTCTTGATCTGCCCACTTCCGTGTCCTCGTTGGCTTCGGCTTCTCCTCGCTCTCAATCGCCTCCTGGATGCGGGCGTCGATGGCGCGGCGTTTGGCGCGGTCTCTCATCCAGCCCAGCAATTCGCGGATGGGCATGTCAACACAGATGCCGATGCCCAGCGCGATCAGCAGAGCCACTCCGACAGGCTTGGCCACCCCGAGGAGCAGGCTGAGCACATAACCGGCAGCCGCTCCGACAAATCCTCCGGAGTCGCGAATCACGTCGGGATCGAAATAGTCGCCGTTCAAATCCCGGGCGAAAGCGCCGATGGCCGCGACGAAAACAAGTGTTGCCCCCCAGCTCACGCGGGTGACTTGAACCCGCGACCGGCCTGTGAGGAGGGTGATGCCAGAGAAGGCGAGAATGGCGGGCACAACCCACGCGCCCTTGCCAAAAAGCGACTTGAAGAAGAGCGCCAGACCGTCGCCAAGAACCCCCCCGTTTCCGGCGATCAGCACGACGAAAAGGATGATCGCGGAGGCGATGAGCATCAACCCCATCGCGTCCATTCTGCGATGCGGCGCAACTGGTTCCACCACCGCCTTTGTGACCTTGTTGGAGGTCGAACTGCGGCGACTCGAAGCGCGTGTCCCGTCCGTGGGCATCTTCTTCACGTCAGTATAGCACCAATATTGATATCAACAATTTCAATGAGAAAAACTTACTCGTATGATCGGGCTGCAAGCAACAGTCCCACGCATGCCATGCAGAACCAGAGCGCGGTGCCTCCGTAAGACATGAACGGGAGCCAAAGTCCGATGACGGGTGTGATGCCGATGTTCATGCCGATGTTGACGATGGCATGGAACCCAAAGATTCCGAGCACGCCGGCCGCCAGCAATCGACCATAGAAGGATGCGGTATTGAACCCGACCAGCCACACTCGATAGAAGAAGAACAGGAAAGCGGTCAGGATCAGGCTTGTCGCCACCAGGCCGCCTTCCTCCCCGAGAACGGTGAGGATGAAGTCATTCTGCTGTTCGGGGATATGTTCACCTTTGATGCGCTCACCTTTAGTATATCCTCGTCCCATGAGGCCGCCGTTGCCCAAGGCCAGCTTCGCCTGGTGAGGCTGGTAGGAGCGCCCCTGGTTGTCCGGGGAGAGCTTGCCAAGGATGCGTTCCCGGGCATATTGGAAGGCTGGAATAGGCAGCACAAGAATGCTTGTCAGCATTGCGGCAACGCAGAGCACCGCTCCCCCCAATCTCCACCCTGGCACACCTGCATAGAGAGCGATGCTCACCCAGATCACAAAGACGGACATGGTGGCGCCGATGTGCGGCTGAAGCATGAGGAGCGGCATCGGAAGAGCCGCCAAGCCCACACTCTGCCAAAAGGTCTTCCAGTCTCGGATTTCCTGCTGTCGGTTGGCAAAGAACGCCGCCAGCGTCAAGATCATGATGAACTTGGTCAGTTCGCTGGGCTGGAACTGAAATGGTCCAAGGTCAATCCAGCGCAATGAGCCCTTTTTTTCGTCGCCGATGATCAGAACGCCTACCAAAGCAAGCAGATTGAAGGCATAGAGCCAGTTCACCGCCCGTCGCCAGAACTCCAAGTTGATCCGGGAGAAGCCCCAGAGCATCAACGCGCCGACTGCGGCAAAAAGAAGCTGTTTGGGGAAGAATGTGCCGCCAAACCTGGCTTTATCGACGCTGTAGATCGATGCAAGACCAAGAAAAAGCAGAATGCCTGCCGATGCGAGAAGCCAGCCATCAAAGGCTCGTTTCGTCGGACCAGTAGGAACCGCACCGCCGAGAATCATGGTTCGGTTTGCTGGGGAGCAGGCTGGCGAGTGCTTGAGGC